>CAZQKO010000036.1:0-13361 GCA_964593945.1 uncultured Pirellulales bacterium
AAGCTCGGTGTTCGGTATGGGCCAGTGCAGAGAGCAATGATGTCAATGACTTTGTGAAAATCGGAGAGATAGTCGGACATTATGATGAAACACTTGGAACGCCTGGCAAATTGTATGACGCTTACTTTGACTTCAGCGGTGTATTCTTAAGCGATGTGCATTACGTGAGAGCTTATCGGGAAGCTATTGGTTCAGATACTGGATTGTTCTTTGACTCCTTTGCCTCTGCAACAGTGTTGGAGCCAAACTGCTGTGAGGAGGTGGCATTGTTCGGCTGGTGTATCGAATCGGACATCAATTCAGATTGCTACGTTAACTTTTTGGATTATGCAGTTCTCTCCAGCCAGTGGCACAAATGCAATGACCCACACAACCCAGATTGTTGCCATATTGGTTTTCCAGATCCCAATCAACCTCCTTCTTGTTGCTACGGCGTGTGGCAATCGGGTTTTGGGATGGAGGCGGATTTGAATCACGATTGCTATGTTGACCTTCTCGATCTGGCCGTCTTTGCCGATGAATGGCTGAAGTGTAATGACCCACGAGAGGATCGTTATCACTTCAATTGGTAGCTGCTAAAACCAGGCTAAGTAACGTCTGGTGGTTTTCGGTTTTTATCGTGAGTCAAATGATCGAGATCGATGGGTACTCTGCTCCCCACAGAAAAAAAGGAGAAATTAGATGCACAATCAAGTGTGGTTAGAATATATAACCGAAAGGAAAGACAATGAGCAACAAAGCGAAACAAGGGTTTAATTGGCGGGGATTCGTATCGGTGAGCACTGG
This sequence comes from uncultured Pirellulales bacterium, assembly GCA_964593945.1. Lineage (GTDB taxonomy): Bacteria > Planctomycetota > Phycisphaerae > Sedimentisphaerales > Anaerobacaceae > CAZRMQ01. The sequence continues at coordinate 787 of CAZQKO010000036.1, forward strand.
ATTGTCATTTCTCGCAATGACTTTTAGCGGAATAGTGCTTTTCATTACCCCGCCCGGACGTGTAGCACACTGGACGGGATGGAGGATGCTTGGACTAACGAAGAATCAGTGGGGTGGTCTGCATATATGGTTTAGCGCTGTGTTTTTGGTTGTGGCAGCCTTTCATATCTACCTGAACTGGCGGCCTCTATCCAGCTACTTTAAAGACAGGATCCGTAATGCCTTTACCTTGAGATGGGAATGGGTATTATCAGCGATCATCTGCACCATAGTTTTTGTAGGAACATTAGCCGATGTCACACCATTTTCCTCTCTTCTGGCTTGGAACGAAGTCATAAAGCAAAGTTGGGAGGTGTCCGGACAACGAGCTCCTGTGCCACATGCTGAGTTGATGACCCTTGCTGAGATAGCCGATAAGGTCAAAGGCATTGAAGTTGAGGCCATGGTAACCAACCTTCGATCTAATGGGATCGAGGTTGAATCGCCTAATTTGATTTTGGGTAAGTTGGCCCAGGCAAATAATTTGACCCCGAATCAACTGTATGCTATCGCGGTTGGCCGGGACCAACTCGCAGAAGACCGTAGCGGTGGTCGGACTTACAGTGGCAAGGGCTATCGTGGGGGTTACGGGGTGGGCCAGCTAACATTGCGGCAGTACTGTAGCAAGGCGGGGCTGGATATTAACACAGCGACTAAGAAACTTCGAAATAGAGGTATAGAAGCTGGGCCGGACATGCTGTTGCGTGATATCGCACATGCTGAAGGCCTTCATGCGTCTGATATCCGGGATATATTAGAAGAAGAATAGCGAGAACTTGATCCATAGCAGAGATTACCGAGTCTTAGACGGACAGCCCCTCACTTGCACGAGGGGCGCTATACTACCGTCAAAGAGTTGATCATCAAAGGTAGGCATTGCGGGCGAGAAAATGATGTCAAACTTAAAAAGCAGCAGAAATAAGACGCCACGGTGCACAATCAAGGACTGAATTTGGTAGATTGCCGATTATTTGGTGGAAGGTGTGTTGTCGGTTCCTTGCAGCGGTTCATGGGCTTTTCGGTTATAGACTTTCTCGTAGGCTTTACATGCAGGACAAATACCCGATTCGAGTTTTTTGACGAGCCAAAAGGCAAGACCTCTTTGCTTTTGGCGTACGCGTTTGCATAGGAAACAATTAAGGCACTTTTTGGCCCAAATGCGGTCCTTCTCAGTAATGGCTTCTTTTTTCATAATTTGCTCCTGTTAGAACAAAACTCCGCAATAGATTAAATTGTTCAGTGTTTTAAGATTATCATGTCGCTTCGCTCTTCGCAATAGACTCGCAATAAATCATCCCACACCGAGTTACGCCAGTTTGCTACTTGGGATGGGACACGGCGGCAGGGATTTATCCTTCGGTTATGCTCAAGACTGGTTTTGAGGGACAAATCTGGATTTCCGCTATCCGTTCGGATTTCGGGTTTTGAAGATCGAATTTTGAGGCATAAAAGGCGGTTTTTTTGTGTTGGAATGTGTTATACTTGTCATAAGGCCCGATAATTTCCTTGAAAATGCCGCTTTTTTAATTGCAATTTAGGTATGTAATTTGGTATAAATGATAATAGTGGGTTTTGTGCCTGTTTTGGCAGGCATAGGAGGAGCTTTTCAACTGCCGCCGGGCGGTCGAGAAATTTGTGTAGTTTTTTCGAGTAAAACCGCCGGTGACATAAGCTCCGCATTTAAAATTTTTCCTGGTAAATAATAGTTGGTTTTCAGAAGAAGGAGGTAAGACCAAGTCATAAAGCATTTCCCTGTGCAAACACAAAATATTAATGTGGAAATGTGAAAGCTATTTATAGTTTTTTATTGTATTGCTGCAGTATTGTAATCGTATGAGTGATGCGAAGGAGGTTTGTTATGTATAGAAGGTTACTTTATCTGATCTGTTTTGTTATTGTGCTGAGCATAGTTGGTAGTGCTTCAGCCCAGCTTATGGTGTACTATAAGCTTGATGAGACTTCCGGCGCCACCGCTTTTGACTCAAGCGGCAAAGGCAATGACGGCATAGTCACTAATGAACCGAACTGGGTAGCCGGCTATCTCGACGGAGGGCTGAGATTCAGCGAGAACGATGATGCCAACGGCATTATTATACCTGCAAACCAAATTGGAATGCGTTCGGACACAGGTTCAGTTGCATTTTGGATGAATGTGGTGAGTTTGGGAACAGGTATCAATACGATATGGTGGGGCGGCGATAATACTACCGGCGGCGGTATGGGACCGGAAAACGAGATGCACATCCATGTTGAAGCTCCCGCAGGAGGTGTTTGGCAGGGCGGCGAGCTTTGTTTCCGAGTTTTGCATGGTACTCCGAGTATGATTCACCTCCATTCCGATCCCAACAAGGCCGATGCTACTGATCCTGGAGCTGCTCCTGTCAGCCCGATTTTGGTCAATGACGCCAATTGGCATCATGTTGTAGGCACCTGGGGCGACGATAACGGTAATGTGAACCTATATCTGGACGGCAATTTATTGCAGCAAGCTGCCTACACAACACCCAGCTATCCGCTTACCAACATGTTTCTGGGCGAGATGGCGGGTGGCGGGCGTGTTTACAACGGCGTACTCGACGAAGTGCAAATCTATGGCCGGGCGATAACGGAGCAAGAGATTCAGAATATTATAGCCGGTACTCCAGCCCTAAGTCCTCTCGCGTCTCTGCCTGAACCTTCTAATAAGGCAATAGAGGTACCTCGAGATGCAGATCTCAAATGGTTGGGCGGTGATACAGCCGTCAAGCATAATGTGTACTTTGGAACAGTTTTCGAGGATGTCAACGCAGCCAGTGTAGATGACCCGCATGGCGTGCTGGTCAGCAAAGAGCAGGAAACCGCCACTTATAGCCTCAACACTCTTGACTGGGACCAGACCTATTACTGGCGGATCGATGGGATCGAAGCAGATGGTACTACCTTACACAGAGGCGTAGTCTGGAGCTTTACGGTATGCAACTTTTTGATTGTGGATGACTTTGAAGGCTATGACGACGTTAATAATGTGATATATAATACATGGTCGGACTATTTCGTGAATAATACGGGCATGACTGCGGGATATTTTGATCCACCATTTGTTGAGCAAGAAATAATTCACAATGGTGCACAATCTATGCCTTTGAGTTACGATAACGATGGTACCGTGAACGAGGGAACTAACTACCAAAAGAGTGGAACACTGTTGTACTCCGAAGTCGAACGCAAGTGGTCGACTGCTCAGGATTGGACCAGAGAGAATGTTGAATCCTTATCGCTATGGTTCAGGGGTTATCCGGCGTATGTCGGTGCATTCGTGGAGAATCCGGCAGGTACCTATACAATAACTTCCACAGGTGCGGATATCTGGGCCAACGCCGATGAGTTTCACTTTGCCTATAAGGAGGTTGCCAGCGGTGGCTGCTCGATTGTAGCAAAGGTCGAAAGTCTGGAGACCATCAATAACGATACAAAGGCTGGCATTATGATTCGTGATTCACTCGAGCCGGGTGCGAAAAATGCAGCGCTTCTGCTCACACCTGATGCAACAAAGGGTCTGCGATTCCAGTACCGTAAAACAGCCGATGGTACCACAGAAAGAGCGACAGCTACTGACCCGAATGCCAATCTCGATCCGAATGCTATGGCACCTTACTGGCTGAAATTTGAGCGTACGTCAGGCGGGCTTGTCAGGGGGTTTCGTTCACCAGACGGCAAGGAAGACACATGGACGCAGTTCCCTATCCAGGTAGTAACGATGACTATGCCCATATACATAGGCTTAGCGGTGACCAGCCATGATGTGACGCAAACGGCTGAAGCCACTTTCTCCAATGTTACCTTCACCGGCACCAGCGTTAATGACTGGGCTGACCGGGACATTGGAATAGGCAGCAATCAACCCGAGCCGATGTATGTGGTTGTCAATGACAGCGCTGTGGTCAATCACGAAGATCCCAACGTGGTTTTGATAGATACATGGACCGAATGGAGAATACCTCTGCAGAGGCTTGTAGACCTGGGCGTGAACCTTAACAGTGTCAATAGCTTTAACATTGGACTTGGTGACAGGAACAATCCGCAGGCCGGCGGTAAAGGTACGATGTACATTGATGATATCCGGCTATATCGGCCTCCGCGACAATAGGACCCAGGCAAGGATTGCTTGCCTCATGGATAATAGGCAGCAAAGGCGTTTCAGTTGTTAAAGATTAAAGGAAATAAGAAGAATTTTATTCGATTGATGGGATTGCATTGCTTCGAGAGGTAGTGTATAATTTCAGTGATGAAGTAATGTATTTAAACAGATTATACGTATGTAATAACGGTCGCGTTAGAAGAATATTCGAGGAAAGGAGAAAATCGATGAGGCGAAAGTATAAAGGTTTTACCTTAATAGAGCTTTTGGTTGTGATTGCTATCATCGCGTTATTGATGGCGATCCTAATGCCGGCTCTACAGAGAGTGAAAAAACAAGCAAAAACGGTTATATGCCAGTCGAACCTCAAGCAATGGGGTACCCTCTTCATGATGTACACGGACAATAATAACGGCAATTTTCCCAAACGTTATGGTGATTCCGGCCGATGGATGGACGCATTGTGGGATTACTACTCGTCCAACGAAGATATACGCCTTTGCCCTCAGGTCAAAAAACTTGCGAACCCGGAAGGGACAAGCGGTGTTAATTGGTGGGGAGACACGTTTATGGCCTGGGGACCGATTCCTACGTGGGATTCCGGCGGAGGCCGTACAGCGGGGCAATACGGCAGCTATGGCATAAACGGCTATGTGTATGTACCGGGGGAAGAGCTTTATGGTAACAAGCTTGAAGTATTCTGGAGAACTCCTAATGTTAGAGGTGCAGCCACTGTACCAATGTTCATGGATTGCTATTTCTGGTGCGGTTGGCCGCATTCCGATAATACTCCACCGCAGTACGATGGCTGGCAGGAAAGAAATGACGATAATGCGATGAATCGTTTTTGTCTCAATCGACACGATGGAAACATAAATGCCCTTTTCTTAGACTATAACGTTCAAAAAGTCGGCCTGAAGGAGCTGTGGACCATCAATTGGCATAAAGGTTTCAATAAAGCCAATGCCTGGACACTCGCTGGCGGCGTCACCACACAGGACTGGAAAAACTGGGGCGATGGCTGGATGGCAAAATTCAGAAACTACTGAGAAACCATTGTGCAGGTTTTTATTAAGGTAGTAGCCATTCTATATCTGCAGTAGAATTTGTTCCAGATACTGTGATGTTTTTTTAGATTGATGCAGCATAATTTGATTTGCTTGTATTGATTACACGTCAAATTACGACTGTAGATAAATAGAACCCCGCAATAAACGAAATTGCGGGGTTTAACATTTTAGGGCTCGCTGCGTGGGCCGGGATGTTGCTTATATTGTTTTTAGCCAAGTAATAAATTTTTCCAGGCCGGTCTGGATGGAGGTTGAGGGATTGTAACCCAAATCTGCGGTAGCCTTGGTGACGTCGGCATAAGTTCGCTCAACATCGCCCGGCTGTCGAGGCAAGTATTCCTTGACTGCTTTTTTGCCAATCGCCTTTTCGATTTCATCGATCAAATCGTTGACACTTATAGGTCTTGATTCGCCGAGGTTGTAGATATTAAAGCCGGAGCATCTTTCCATTGCTGCTACGGTGCCGTTAATTATATCATCAATGTATGTAAAGTCGCGCATCATAGTACCGTCACCATAGACCGGTATCGGTTTTCCTTGTTCGATTAGTTTTGCGAATTTATGGATGGCTAAATCCGGCCTTTGTCGCGGCCCATAGACCGTGAAAAAACGCAGGCAGGTTATATGAATTCCATAGAGGTGATGGTACGTATGGCAGATAAGCTCGCCGGCCTTTTTAGTGGCAGCGTAGGGCGAGATGGGAAAATCAACGCTGTCTCCCTCTGAAAATGGCACTTTCTCATTATTGCCATAGACACTTGAGCTTGAGCCGAAGATAAACTTAATGACATTATGTTTTTTCGCTGCTTCGAGCAAGACCGTTGTTCCATTTACATTGACATCAGCATAGAGCACCGGCTGTTCGATAGAAGGCCGAACACCGGCTCTGGCGGCCAAATGAACGATTATTTCGACGTCACTGCCGACCGTCTTATCCATGGTAGCGCTGTCACGAATGTCAGCTTCGATGAGTTGAAAATTCTCGTTTTTAAGGCAGGCACTGATGTTACGGCGTTTAATCTGCTGGTCGTAAAAGTCATCGAAGTTGTCAACTCCGAGCACGGCCCAGCCTTGTGCAAGAAGTCTCTCACATAAATGTGAGCCGATAAATCCCGCTGCTCCAGTGACGAGTGCTTTCATACAATTTGTAATTTGTAATTGGTGATTGGTAATTGAATTTGTAATTTAACTAGTTACCATTTAACCAATTACCATTCTTCCAATGCTGTGATATTCAATTCCTGCGTTTTTGACTATCTCGGGATCATACAGGTTTCTGCCGTCGAAAATGACAGGCTTTTTTAATTTTGCTGCGATTAGCTCAAAGTCAGGATTACGGAATTCCTGCCAATCAGTAAAGATAACCAAAGCGTCGGCATTATCCAGTGCATCATATCCATTTTGGAAGGTCTGGATTTTGCTGTCAAGAGCCGCTATCGCATTGGCTGAGGCTGCGGGGTCATAAGCTTTTATCTGCATCTTACAGTCGAGAAGTTTCTTTATGCAGAAAATCGCCGGTGATTCTCTTATATCGTCGGTTTTTGCCTTGAAAGCCAGTCCCCAGACGGCTAATACGGTCTTGTCCTCTTGACCTTTAAAGTATTCTATAATTCGTGCCGCGAATCTTTCCTGTTGATTTATATTTATCTGCAGCACCGACTTTGCTATTGTCATTTCAACGCCATGGACAGAGCCTGTGTGAATCAGTGCCCGAACATCTTTTGGGAAACAACTGCCGCCAAAGCCTACGCCGGCAAACAAAAAGGAACGTCCAATCCGCGAATCACTGCCGATACCCTGTCTGACTAATTCGATATCCGCACCGACTTTTTCACACAGCGCAGAAATCTCATTCATAAACGATATTCTTGTCGTCAGCATCACATTAGCTGCATATTTTGTTATCTCAGCAGAGGCTGCGTCCATGAAAAGTATTCGGCTGCCCCTTCGCATAAACGGGCTATACAATTGGGCCATTTTCCCTTGAACAGCTTCGTTGGTTGTCCCGATGATTATCCTGTCGGGGCTCATAAAGTCCTCAATAGCAGCGCCTTCTTTTAGGAACTCCGGGTTGCTGACATAGTCGAAAGCTACTTTAGTTTTAGATTTGATAACTTCTGTGACCTTCTTGTGAGTACCTACCGGTACGGTACTTTTTGTAGCTATAACGCGATAGTCACTTAGGCACTCAGCGATTTCAGAGGCAACCGAGAGAATTGCTGATATGTCACATGAGCCATCCGGTGCTGAAGGTGTTCCGACAGCGAGGAAAATAATCTGTGAATTATCCACGCCAAATTTCAAATCAGTAGTAAAGTGCAGTCTGCCGAGTTTTTCATTGCGTTTGATTATTTCAGCCAGGCCTGGCTCATAAATGGGAATTGCTCGGGTTTTCAGGTCGGCGATTTTCTTTTCGTCATTATCGACGCATATAACGTTATTACCAGTGTCGGCCATGCCTGCCGCGGTTACAAGTCCGACGTAGCCAATTCCAACTACACAAATTTTCATTCAATAAGCTCCCGTTGTAACCCCAAAACCCCCCAATAAACCTGTCCTGAGCCGGGTCGAAGGATTGGGGGGCTGAATATTTAGCCCCGCGATAAATCACGGGGTTTTACCTCCTGTTCATCTATAAGCTCAATCATATCGATATCGATTTCGACGCTTGCTGCCTGGCCGAGCATATCTATTTGCAGAACCAGACGCGTATCGTTTTTCGTTGTGACGACGACACCGTGCAGGTCAAGTAAAGGCCCAGCTATAACCTTGCACCTCTGACCTGCTTTGATGTACTTATAAGGTGTTAAAGGGGCTCCCGCGGTTAGTGCCTGCTCAATCTGCAGCAGCTCGTTTAGTAATTTTTGTTGGTCCTTGACCTCGATCAAATTTGCCACGCGATTGGTTCGCAAAGTTTCGAGCCGTTCGTTTTCCTCACCGCAAAAGAATAAATATCCGCTGAACAACGGCAAAAGCGACCGTATCGTTCTTTGGCTTCGACGCTGAACTTTCCAGGTCATTGGAAGAAAATAACTGATGTTTTTACTAATCAAATCATGGGCCAGAACCTTTTCATTTCTGCTTTTTGTGTGGGCAACCCACCATAGACCGGTAAAATAGCGGATTGATTCTCCTTCAGGCCAGATAGCGGGCGGATTTTCACTCGCTTTTAGCAACTTTATTCTCCATCTAAACCGGTAATTATTTTTAGTCGATTAGTCAAAACAGGGTATTAGTTTATCCAGGTGGTGGTCTTTGTCAAGTAATAGAATCTGGCTAAATGATTTTAGTAGTTTGACTATTTTAGTTTGACCCCGTACCATTTGAGCCTAATAATAATTGTAATTACTCGGTTATTAAGTCAGCTTTTGTATCAGCCGACAGTTGGTGCGGAGTGGTGTGCTTTATTTGGCGCTTCATATAAATAATAGTTAAGACACGAGATGCTGCGAGGACTGTTGTTTTGCAAAACAAATTAAAAAATGCAGGGCAAGCCGGCACCCAACCCGATCGGGGGGTGAATATTTTGTTCACTTGTATCGGCAGACGTGTTTCTTTGCTCAACAGTTTTCGACGGGCGGCAAGACAATTGAAAATAAAGGTCTCACTACTTGGTACAGATACCAACGTGTTAAGTTCTGCTCTGCAATTGTGCGATAAAGGTTTTTTGGTTAAGCCGATAACTCATGCCGGCTATATCAGGCAAATACTTTCGATAGTCAAAACCAACAGGGTAAAATTGCTCATACCTACCGTTGATTTGGACCTGAAACTGCTTTCACAGAACAAGTCAAAATTCTCTGCTTTAGGCTGTAGTGTGCTTATTTCTCAGCCGGAGGTGGTCGACATCTGCCAGGACAAGAGAAAAACACATCGTTTTTTGGTTAAGAATGGTTTTGATACTGCCAGGATGTTGAGCATTCGGTCGGCTCTTTCAAAGCAGAACCATGAAGAGAAGTTGAATTGGCCCTGCTTTATAAAGCCTTGGGATGGCTATGCCAGCAGAGGTAACGCTGTCGCGAGAAACCGAGAAGAGCTGTTATTCTTTGCGAAAAGGATACCAAATGCCATCTGCCAGGAGTTTATCAAAGGAGATGAATATACATGCGATGTGTATGTTGACTTTAATATGAAAGTTCGTTGCATAGTGCCGAGAAAGCGCATCGAGACAAGGGCTGGCGAGGTGAGCAAGGGACAGATAGTTAAACAGCCTCGCATTATGAGCGAGTCTATGAGGTTGGTAGAGACACTGCGAGCGGGGCCGGGCGTTATAACCCTGCAATTGTTTTTAACGCTTGGTGATAAAGTAAAGTTTATTGAAATAAATCCGCGATTCGGCGGCGGCGTTCCACTATCAATCAAAGCTGGTGCCAATTTTCCAAAGTGGATATTGCAGGAGCTGCTCGGAGAAAAACCAAATATCCGTTTCGATGGATTCAAGGACAATCTAATTATGCTTCGCTACGATAGCGAAGTCTGGCTGTAAAAGGATTAATTCGATTCTCGATACTGGATACTCGATGCTCGTTACAGATCGAGAATCAAGAATCGAGTATCAAGTATCAGGTTAAGAAGATGTTTGATAACATCATTGGTCCACACAGACCGGTTACGTGGGTAGTTCGCTTTTGGCCAGTATTGATAGTGGCTTTTGCCGGTTCGCTGGCGGCTACGTGGCTGTGTAAAAAGATAGCCATAAAGTTCGGAATCGTTGACCATCCTGACGACCTGGTCAAAACCCACAAAGAGCCTATCGCATACCTTGGTGGTGTGGGTATATTTATCGGACTGACGATCGGGGCGTTGGCAGGGGTCACGACTTTGTCAGGTTTGAAAAACGAGGCATTTTTCAGTCCGGCATTGAAAAGGCTGTTAGGGATATTGGCTGGAGGGACAATAGCATGTTTTGTCGGGCTGACCGATGATATATTTGATTTAAAGCCGCGACGCAAATTTCTCGGCCAAATCTGCGCTGCGATTATTTTACTGTTGGTAGGCATCACGCCAAATTTACAGCGTATTGCGATCCCGTTAAATCTACCGATGCCTCATTATCTTGAAGCGGTACTGAGTATTTTTATCGTAATATTCTTTGTTCTTGGTGCGACGAATTCATTAAATCTGCTTGATGGACTGGATGGCCTTTGCGCGGGAGTGACGACCATTATCACTATTGCCATGCTAATTCTGTCGATACATTTAGCGACGTGGGGATATAGCGAGGTCGGTGACCCTGTGCGGATTATAATCTGTCTCGGACTTGTTGGCGGCGTCTGCGGATTTTTGCCTTTTAATCGGTATCCAGCCAAGATATTTATGGGCGATGCCGGCACTATGCTTCTGGGTTTTATGGTAGCTGCTCTGATGCTTTTATTCGCCGAGGGCGTTCCACGCTGGTGGATGGCTTCCATAGTTGTCTTTGGCCTGCCTATTCTGGATACTGCCGTGGCATTGGCCAGAAGGTTACTGAATCACAGGCCATTGTTTGTTTCTGATCGCGGCCATATTTACGACCAGATGATTGACAGAGGAATACCGCTTAAAAAGACGGTTGTTATTTGCTATGCGCTGGCCGGCTTATATGGTGCGATTGGTTTAGTGATGAGCCAGATAAGGACATGGTATGCCGCGTGTGTCTATGTGGTTGTCTTTGTTGTCTCCGGCTTGGTAGTGTGGAAAAAAGGTTATTTAAAGATGGAAGGGCTGCGTGGAGCACTACGGAGGCCAGCCGTGGCTGAATCCGGTCACAGTAGCCGCTGAATTTAGCTGGCATCAACTTCACAAACTCAACACATGCCCTATAACCTTTCGATTTTACAGTTGAACATTTTGTTGGTTTCAGGATATTATATTATAATCGACAATTAGCTGACAGTAAGTTGCTTTTTTAGAGCAGTAGTATGGGCCTTTACGATAGAGATTATACTCATGTAGATTCTGATTCTCGCTACCACTATGCGCCGCAGATGCGTTTTGGTTTTCCGAAGATCACGCCGGTAGTCAAACTGTTACTAATTATTAATATAGCAGTATTCGTAACCGCGATGCTCATAAGACCTCTCGGCGTTTTTATGTACCGATGGTTTCCAGTTGAGCCGGTTTCACTACTTCGGGCTTTGCAGTTCTGGCGATTGATCACTTACCAGTTTCTGCACGACCCAAATGACATTTTACACATCTTTTTCAATATGCTTGGTTTATTTTTCTTAGGCCCAACCCTTGAGCGGCACTGGGGCGGCAGGAAATTCCTCAAATTTTATTTGGGTTGTGGCGTTGCAGGTGGTTTATTCTACATGTTGCTCGTAGCGCTTAACTTTTTACGAGCTATTCCTATGGTAGGAGCCTCCGGAGCACTACTTGGTCTATTAGCTGCATGCGCGATCCTTTTCCCGCACTTTGTGGTCTTTATTTTTCTTTTTCCGATACCGATACGAGTGGCGGCAATCGGCCTGACCGTTGTGTATTTATTTTTTGTAGTAACCAGAGCTGACAATGCTGGTGGCAATGCAGCACATCTTGCAGGTATGGCGACAGGGGCTATTTATGTATTTTCAAAACCCTGGTGGGAAAAGATTCAATTGAAATTGCGAGCCGGTGCATGGGAAAAGAAAATAGCTACCGAACGCAAACTGCAGGTTGAGCTTGATCGCATATTGCAGAAAGTTCACGACTCAGGCATCCATAGTTTAACGTCAACAGAAAAAAAGATCCTTGAAAAAGCCACCGATGCTGAGCAAAAGCGATACAGAACATAAGAAGAAGACCTGACAGAATGGAAGTTTAAAAGTGCCTAAAATTTGGAGTGACTAAAGTGCCTAAAATTATAACTTTAGTCACTTTAGGCATTTTAGTTCACTTTAGGCACTTTGCTTGTGGTGAGCTTTGTCTCATCCATATGAGCCGCGCAACTGCAACCGTTTAACGGTGAGGAGATAGGAAGTGAAAAGGATAATATCGATACTTTTGGCTTTAACTTTATGCACGATGCTCGGCTCGACCGAACTCGCCGAAGTCTGTCAGGCCCAGATCGTCAGTGATGGTAACCTCCCACCACCAATAGTTACAGAAAACTCCGTGGAGATTTGCTTGAATAGCAGGTACTCACAACATTCCCTCAGTGGCACTGCCAGTATTCAGCAGATAAGCAACATCGTATGGGCTGCAGGAAGAGCTCCGGTCACAGGGACTCACAGGGATATATATGTTCTCACACCGGCCGGGACATATTTATATGACCCAAATGGCCACTCACTAAGTTGGCATTCAAGTGATGTAAGGAATGACGGTGCCTTCGCGATTAGATATGAAAGCGAGCTTGATTTCGATACCGGTGTTTCATTTATGCCTGC
>CAZQKO010000036.1:13461-17545 GCA_964593945.1 uncultured Pirellulales bacterium
CGATTAGATATGAAAGCGAGCTTGATTTCGATACCGGTGTTTCATTTATGCCTGCCCTGCCTGTCCCGAGTCCGTCGATTCGGCACGCCGGATTCGTGACGAGCAGGGTCGAAGGATTTGATAAATTGTGTAGAACCTTACGACGGCTGGATTCTCTTTGGGATTAATCCCACCGGAATGGAGGAGGAGTCGATTCTTCAGTTAAATCTTTAATGTGTTCCTTTACATTTTTAGCCTTGACTTTCTCATTCTGCCACTTAATTATCTCATCTCTACTTTCCTTGACCCGATTTCTTAACCCCTCGAGCCATTTAAGCAGCCGTTCGTACGCGATCTCCTTTTGTCGTACGATTAAATCGTAGCGTCTGCTGACCACTTCCTCTAACTCTGCCAGTAGTTTTTGCTTATCTTTTTCATTCTTGGTAGCCTTGATTCTGGTAACCAGCTCATCGCACTTATCCTTTAGTTGTAGGTCTTCTTTAAGAACTTCAGCTAATTCCGGGTTCCTTCTCTCTTCTTCGAAGATGCGCCAATATTTGTTTCTGATAAGGTCAAATTTTTCAAAGTAAAGTTTTGGCTCATTTTCTTTTAGTTTAGCTAAGTTTTCCGCCTCTTTCGGATATTCTTTGCCCAGCCAATTAAGAAACTTGGTTTGTCTCTGGTGTCTCCAGCCATCTATTCGTTCTCTCATTATTTTGCCGAACTCTTCACGGCCATATCTTCTAAGCTCTGCCTGGAACTTCTCAGGGTCTTCTTTGCGCAGTTTCTCCAGTTCTTTAATCGCATTTGGATCGCTTTGTTTCAGGCTGTTCAAAATTCGATTAACTTCCTCATCTGTAAGCTCGAATCCTGGTCCTCGGCCTGGCCCTGGTCCCGGTCCTGGTCCTCTTGGCTCTTCCTCTATCCAGATGTTTTCTTTATCTTTTTCTTTATGCTCAGCACTGCATGGAAGTATCCACGTTGTTACTACTACCGCCGTTACTAAAAGTAAAATGATTGTGCGACTCGTTGTCATCCTTATCCCTTCCAAAAATCGCTTTCAATTTCCATCAGGTTCATCTCTAACTCTATTGCTGCTTCGTCTCCATTAGCGTTACCTTTACCCAATTGCAGAGTGCGCAGCTCGTCTTTAATTTGCTCAATTTCGGTAGTGTAAGTCACCAAATCTGCATCGTCGGCAGATATGTCGTCACTGTCCCAAATTGCTCTGGATATTATTGAGGCAGGGATAAGTCTTTCAGAGCTATAATCTTTATCTTTTTCAAGGAGGTTCAAGCCTATAGCTGCCACAATAAGAATTGCTGCTGCAATAGCTGCTGTTTTGTAGACTATTTGTGTGAAAACTTTTGCCCTTCGTGGTTGTAAATTCAAGGCAATTTGAGCTTTTATATTGGCTATGAGCATATCATCAGGCTCAGGGGCAGGGTTCTCGCGAAGGATTTGCTCAGTCTTATAGACATCTTCTACAGCCTTGGCTGCCTGTTCAGAACTGAGAAATTTCTCGAACAGCTCCTTCAGATTTTCTTCGTTTTGGCCGCTCATAATTATTTCTCCATCAACTCTCGCAATTTTTTAAGTCCTCGATGCAGCTTTGATAATGATGTTCCTATTGGCTCATATCGCATCCTTGCTATTTCCTTAAAGCTGAGTTGTGAATAAAATCGCAGCATTATTAATTCTCTCGTATCGGCATCCAATCGGCCAAGCTGCATCTGCAACTTGTCGAATCTAACGTTGTTCGACTGTTTCGGCTCTGTTATTTCCGACTCGAGATGACTTATTCGTGCGTCGAGCAGTTTTGTATATCGATGTTTGCTCCTTAAGTAGTCGTGAAATATGTTAGATGCTATTCTGAACAACCAGCTTTCAAAAGAACCGCCCTTGTAAGAACCGATTTTTTCCACTAACTTGGCAAATAAAATACTGAGCAGTTCATCGCAGGTATCCTTGTTGCCTGTCAATCGGTAAAAATAGCCGTAACACCGGCTTGCGTACATCTCAACTAATTGTGAAAAGCAATCAGCGTCACCTTTTTTGCAGCCGGTTATTATCTGAGCTAAATCATCGCTTTTTATCATACTCAGGTGCTTTTCATATTGAAAGACGGTGTACAAGATTGGTTTATTGCAAAAATGAGGGGAAAACTGCCCATATTTTTCTTCAGCCAGGCCTGTTTGAGAACAGCATCTCACAGTGCGGCAAACTCCATCTGCATCCATTCATAAGTGTTTGTCTATGCAGGTCTTATGTGTTTATTTGTAGCTCCACTTGCTTATTGACTATGGAGTATTTTCTTCTTCCTCGTCGTCCTCGGGGAGCTTCCAGCTATCGGCTTCGTCAATGTCTTCGATCTCTCGCTGCATAAAGTGAATGATTTTATCTTGAAGCGGTGCTAATTTTCCATACCACTTAAGCATCTGCTGATAGCTGGCCACCAACATATCAAGGCGGATTAACTGCCATTTAGCCAGGCACTCCGGTTCTTTGATATTAACAAACGGATCGCACTTGAATGTCCGTCGGCCGTCAGAACCTATTTCACAAAATTCGCAATCTTTGCATTGAATCATTTTCGCACCCCAATCTAAGTCGGCAAAACCTGAAAACCCATCAGAAACAATCAGCGTGAACTCCTGCCCCGCTTAGAATCATCATCTTCTTAGTTTTGTCAAACTTGTTTAAGGTAAAATTATCCTTTATTTTTTTGCTTTTATGTTTAATATATTACCATATATCCAAAAGTCGTAAAGTAATTTGCAATAAAGATTCCGGTCCTTTTGATGGAGTGCTAAATGGCAAAACCAAGACGCAGACGCAAAGTAGGCAGTAGAAAAAGACACACAAAATGGAAAATACGCCATAAGAGATAAGATAAGCCGATTATTTATTAATTTATGTTAGGTTTTGCGGAACTAACCAATGAGATGAGTGGATAAACCATATCATCCAAGCATAAGCTTAGCACAATATACTAAATGGAACATTTCCGTGTAATTTTCAAGCCCGACGGCAAACAAATCGCCATTCATGCCGGCGCTACGCTTCTTGAAGCCGCTGGTCAGGCCGGCATAATCCTAAACTCTGTCTGCGGCGGCAAAGGTACGTGCAAAAAATGTGTGGTTTATCTTGAACCGGACGGAAAACAAATACTGGCCTGTCAGTACCGCATTCAAAGCGACCTTATTGTAACCATTCCTCCAAGCTCCAGATACTTCGAGCAAAAAATTCTCGAACATGGCATCGATACTCATCTCAACATCCAACCAACCGTACATGAAAAGTACCGTGATAAAGACAGGATATTTGGCCTGGCGGTTGATATTGGCACCACCACAGTCGTTGCCAAGCTTATCAATATGACAGACGGTAAATGTTTGGCAACGCAGGCAGCATTGAATCCACAAAGCCGCCACGGTGACGATGTCATCAGCAGAATCGCATACGCCAGGACCGATGCGAAATTAGCCGAGCTGCACAGGCTCATCATAGACTGCATAAATGATCTTGTCACAAAGCTCTGTAAACAGGCATCCGTTAATGCAGAGCACATATACGAAATGTGCGTGGTCGGCAATACAACTATGAACCACCTGTTTCTTAAATTGCCTGTTGAGCAGCTCGGCCAGTCGCCATACAAGGCCTTTTCTCTTGATGCGCACGATGTCCCTGCAAAAAAGCTGCACCTGCAAATAAATTCCGATGGCGAAGTCCACACCGTCGAGAACATAGCAGGCTTTGTCGGCTCGGATACGACCGCCGTTACTCTTGCTACTGATGTGGAGTCAGCGGACGATATGTCACTCGTAATTGACATCGGCACAAACGGTGAGATTGTGCTCGGTACAAAGGATAAACTCTACGCGGCAAGCTGCGCAGCCGGGCCGGCTTTTGAAGGCGCGCGCATAACTTGCGGCGGTAGGGCGGTTGAGGGTGCAATTGAAGCTGTTGTCGTCGATAATGACGATATAGTCTTGGATGTGATAGGAAACAGTGAGCCGCGCTCGATATGCGGCTCAGGCCTGATTGACGCCGTGGCGGTTATGCTGGATTTGGGTATTATCGACGCAAGCGGACGATTCACAAA
>CAZQKO010000037.1:0-16845 GCA_964593945.1 uncultured Pirellulales bacterium
GGCCGAGTGGAGAGGTCTGCCTTCAAAGCAGATTTCTCCACTTCGGCCCACTCATGGTGGGCCTACGGTCGAAATGACCCCCACTTGTCAGGTTTTCTCTCTGTAGATTTTACCAACAATCTTGACACGCACCCTTCGACCTTGCTCAGTCCTAAGGATTCCTTACGGAGGACAGGTTTACATGGGGTTCATCAGAAGATATAATCAAGGCGATTTTTTTCCGTCAAGGCTCCGGGCTTCGTTAAGACTACGCCCTGACACAGCGAAGCATAGTGAAGCCTGTTGCCGAGACTGAAAGGATACTCATTATGGAACCATTCCTAATTACTATCGTCATAATTTTAATTGTATTCGTCCTGGGCCTTTTGGTTTGGCTCATTACATCCAGCTTTGCCGGCAGAAAAGAAATTGCCGGCCAGTCAGCCGGTATGAGCATGCTTGGTCAGCAGCTCGAAGCGCTCAAAACAGCTCAGGACGGAATCCGCTCTGAGCTTAACAAATCGCTGCAGGATGGGCAAGCCACTACCATCAAAAATATACAGGCAAGCCAGCAGGTGCTCACACAGTTAAACACCCAGATAGGCGAATTGCAGGGTACTAACAAGCAGATGCTCCAACTCGGAACCGATGTCAGACGTTTGCAGGATATTCTAAGCTCTCCGAAACTGCGAGGCCAAATGGGTGAATGGTCGCTGGAAAACCTGCTGGCGCAGATTCTGCCGAAAGATAGCTACAAACTACAATATGCTTTCAAGGACGGCAAAATAGTTGATGCGCTGATTCAGATGCCCGATTTCTCGGTGCCTGTCGATGCGAAGTTTCCGCTGCCGAGCTTTGAGCGGCTCGTAAAGGCAGAGGTCGATGCCGAGAAGTTAAAGCTTCGCAAACAGTTTCTCAAGGATGTAACTAATCACATCGACAAGATTGCATCCGACTACATCAGGCCAGCAGAGGGCACGGTGGATTTTGCACTTTGTTATATACCCGCTGAGAATATCTATTACGAAACGATTGTTAAATGCGCAGACGATACGCAGGACATTGTGCAATATGCGCTTGATAAAAAGGTGATACCGGTCTCGCCGAATCTTTTGTACGCGTATCTGATGACGGTAGCGATGGGTCTGCACGGCCTGCAGATAGAAAAACAAGCTGCGGAAATCCGCCAGAACTTGAAGAGGCTGAACGCCTCGTTCGCCGATTTTCTCGGTAGCTGGGACATACTCGGCAAGCATCTGCGAAATGCTTACAGCCAATATGAGGAAGGTCATAAAAAGCTCGACCGCTTCGGCCTGCAACTGGAGCAAATCCAGGAAGAGACCCCCAGTGAAACTGGGGGCTAAAATATTAAACTTGTGGTATTACCACGGGTTTAAAACAAACATTGTTGACACAAACTATTTTGCGTTTTAGTATCTGGCTTTGAATCCAACACTTGTCTGACGAGCCTTCTCCGCCGTAGTAGCTACGAAGGCCGGACAGTCAAGATTTTGACGTTTCTTTACGAGAAGGAGAACAGGCATGGAAGCAAATATGACAATCGACATAAAAGATGACACATTTGAGGACGAGGTTCTCAAATCGCAGGTTCCGGTATTAGTGGATTTCTGGGCGCCGTGGTGTGGACCCTGCATAATGGCTGCCCCGGTATTGGAAAAAATAGCTGAGCAGTATAAAGGAAGATTAAAGGTATGCAGGCTGGACGTTGACCAGGCACGCCAGACAGCTATCAAACACAGCATTATGAGTATACCAACATTGAATATTTTCAAAGATGGCCAGATAGTAGGCCAAATTGTCGGGTTTACACCGAATTATGAGTCCGACCTTAAAAAGAAAATTGAGCCACATTTAGTATAAAAAAGGAGCACAATTCGGGATGAGCGATATTGTATATGATGTTATTATCGTTGGAGCCGGCCCGGCAGGCCTTGCGGCTGGGCTTTACACCTCACGCGACAGATTAAAAACGCTGATGCTGGAAAAACTTATGCCCGGCGGGCAAATCAACACAACAAACCGAATAGAAAACTATCCCGGCATCGAACGAATCGGCGGCCCAGGCCTCATCGAGCAGATGCAAAAACAGGTTACTAATTTCGGTGCAGAGATAAAAAACGGTTCTGAAGTTACCAAACTTGAGAAATTAAAAAACGGCAATATTGCTGTCTACTTCGACCAGGATAAATACACAGCCAAAGCGGTAATCCTTGCTCCGGGCAGCAGTTACCGCAAACTCGGCGTGCCGGGCGAGGAAGAATTCCGTAACGCAGGTGCAGGCGTCAGTTATTGCGGAACCTGCGATGCGCCGTTCTTTAAAGGTAAACAGGTCGTCTCCATCGGCGGCGGCAACACCGCTGTCGAAGAAACGCTACACATAACAAAATACGCCGATAAGGTTACCATGATACACCGCAGAGATGAGTTCAGAGCTTCCAAGGTCCTGGTCGAAGAGCTTCTGGCAGAAGCCAACGAGCCGAATTCAAATCTGATTATTAAATATGATACTGTTGCAACCGCAATACAGGGTAAAGACAGGGTTCAGTCAGTCAAATTAAAAAACGTCAAAACCAACAAAGAAGAAGATTATCCCTGCGATGGTGTGTTTATATTTATTGGCATGGTGCCGAATACAGACTTTTTGAAAGGTTTTGTGGAGCTGACCGACAGAGGTTTTATAAAGTGCGATTGTGCGTATCTTCGGACAAGCGTGCCGGGCGTCTTTGTTGCTGGTGACTGCAGAGCAGGGGCGGCCATGCAATTGGCAACAGCCGTCGGCGATGGCGTCGTCGCTGCAATGATGCTTAAAGAATATTATCGAAATCCTGCCTGGTGGAATGAACCTGTCAACGACCAATTTTCGCCCGGCGGTTGGTAAACAAACCTATCTCGAGCGCGGTCCGTAAACGTGCTTCGTTTAACGGTTGCGCTGCTCGTTTCGTCTATCGTCCTTCGGTTACGTCTTTACGCTTAACGCAACCGATACGAGTCACGCAACCGCAACCGTATTTCGTTCAACGGTTTCGCTGCCCCCAAACCTGTCCCTTCGACAAGCTCAGGGCAGGCTCTGAGCCTTGTCGAAGGATTCATTTTGGACGTTTATCTGAGTTTTTCAGGATGTGCTTTGCCATTTTTGGTCGATGGCCGAGCAGTCCTGTGAAGTGGCTGATCAAAATCTTCTCAATTTCCTTGAGTGTTCTTTCCGATGCCTGGGCTACCTGTTTCAGGTTAATTAAACAAGATGCCCCTGAGGGGCTCAGTTTGATCTTGTCAGAAAAACTTGCTTCACAATCTCTACAAATAAGTCCGTTGGCAGAGCTGCTGAAGTAAACGATAGACGAAGGACGAGGAACGAGGGACGAGCATCGAGCATCGAGCATCAAGCTTGTTTTGCAGTTAGCACAAGCATTTAGTACCGGCATCAGGCCGATTTCACTGAGCAGAGTTAATTGAAATAGTATAAGTAGTTGTAATGTCTCTCGTCCCTCCGCCTGTGCGGGGGCAAGCCTGTCCCCGCGAAAGCGGGGATTAATATCCTGCAAAAAATGTAAGAAACCATCGAAAAGCTCCGGATGTGGGTCGTAGTCATCTGTCAGCTTGTTCAGCAGCTCGGCAGCGAAAAGACAACAGTTGAAGGCAAAAAGATTGTTTGTCAGGCCGGTAAAGCCATGCTGCTGGAATTCTGTCAGGATCACAAGTTTCTCTTTTGTTGGATCAGAAAAAACAATCTGGCCGTATGAAAACATTTCTATAGGCCCATCAAACGCCGATCTGGGCCGTTTCGAGCCTTTGGCGATGGCGTTGATTTTGCCGGTTGATTTAGTGAAAAACGTTACTATCTGGGACGTTTCGGAATAATCTACCGTTCGTATGCAAACACCTGTGTCTTTACTTAACATGGATTCAAATAATCAGATTAATTCTAATTTGCTTCGGTTGTTTTTTGGATTCTGATATGTTTGATTCTGCGAGGTTCGGCTGAAGTGATGCTAAATTTCAGGTTCTCGTAATCGAAGCTTTCTCCAGCTTTGGGGATATAACCCAGACGTGAACAAACAAAACCACCTATAGTGTCATAGTCTTCATCTTCTGGGAGATTCAGCTCGAACTGGTCGTTGAGGTCATCGATGTATGTCCGTGCATCCACATCAATAGTGTTCTGGTCGATTTTTTTTATGGGTACCGGTGGAGTTTTTTCATATTCATCAGTTATTTCACCGACAAGCTCTTCAAGGATATCCTCCAAGGTAATGATGCCGGCTGTTCCGCCGTACTCATCGAGCACTATAGCTATGTGCTGTTTTTTATTTTGAAACTCGTGCAGCAAAACCCGCAGAAGTTTTGTTTCAGGAACGAAATATGCCTCTCTCATTTTATCACGTATTTTAAAGTCCGCCGGGTTTTTACCGATCTCTGCCAGGAGGTCCTTGGCATAGATAAGGCCGACTATATTGTCGATATTATCCTCAAAAACAGGAACGCGTGTATGACCGGCGCTTTTTATAGTTTCCAGAATCGTTGTCAAATCGGATTTGACTTCAATAGCTACTATGTCTGTCCGCGGAGTCATAATTTCGCCGGCAGTTGTTTCACTTAACTCCAGCACATGCTCGATCATTTTTTGTTCTTCTCTGTCGAGCACGCCCTCGGTTCTGCGTTGCTCAAGGCCGGTCAGAAATTCCTCCTGTTTTTCTTCCTGCCGTTCTTCAGGTGATATTTGAGCTACTCCGGCCAGGCGTCTAATCAGGCCATCGTATAATCTAAAGACGTAGAGAATGGGTGAAACTATTATTGAAAAAAGCATTAGCAATCTGTATGTTCGAGCCAGGATTTTTTCGCCTGCGTATTTCGCCCAGGCATGAGGTATGGCAAGACTGAATACCGAAAATAATGCCAGGGCAATTATAAATGCAAGAGCAAAGTCACTAATTGCCAGCTTGGCTGGACGCAGCTTTGCTAAAACAGCTACCAACATCAGCAATATACACATATTAAAGAAAAGGCGATATAGTGAGCAGGTTAGAATAAGCTTCTCGGTGTTTTCTATGACTCTATCGGTGAGGTCTAATATCTTGTCCCGCTCCGGCTTGCGCCTGCGCCGAGACGAGAGAGCTTGCTGTAACTTAACGTGTGAAAATGTGCGCAAAGCAATACCATTGACGGAAAAAAACAGAGTAGCACCGGTGAAAAGGCAAATCAATAAAACAGTCCAGCCTATATAGCTCACTGCTTATTACCCTTTAAATCAAACCAGTCATATCAAATATCGAACAAGAAACACGGAATTTCGAAATTCGTTGTTCTATATTCGATGTTCATTTGGTCTTATTATACACCAAACCATAACCAAATTGTTGCAAAATTTCATCTTCGGTATCGTGCATCTTTTTAGCCTGGCTTTGGGTGGCATCATCGAATCCGAGATTATGAAGAAGGCCATGTGTGATATATAGTGCTAATTCAGCTTCGCCATCGTGGCCACGCAAATCCGCTTCTTTGAGGGCCAACTCCCCGTTGACGGCCAGTTCAAATGATTTGCCAGCTTGCGAATCCCGCTCGCTTGCCCCCGGCGTAGCTGGGTCAGATAGATCAAAGCTCAGACAATCGGTGGCTAATTTACGATTTAGAAACTTAGCATTAATCTTGCGCATTTGAGTATTGTCAACTATTGCGATACTGACCGTTGCATTTGAGAGTTTAAAACGCTTGCAGATTGATCTGATAAGCTTTTTTATTCTGGGCAGAGATACTTTAATGTCATGGAAATTTTTGGCGATCTGAATGGTTATCATGTTTTACAGGTTCTCCGCACCAATTGAGCCTGATTCGCGGTTTTTCAAATATTCCTTGCGTTCAACTCTTTCATCGTCGGCCAATTGGTTCGGTGTCAATTGTTTTTTTCGCTTCTGTCTGCCTGTTATATTGCGATTGTTCGTCTTCAGGTTCGTCCGGAGCTTTGGGATATGCGATTCGGCCATGATAATGCGCAGAGAGAGTTTTTGACATACTTGCCTCTATCTGGCTTAATTCCCGCAGCGACAGGTCACACTCATCGAACTGGCCGTCCTGCAGACGTCTCATGGCCATATTATGCACTACCGCCTCTATCTTTGTTGGTGTCACATCAGGTAAAGATCTGACGGCGCCTTCTACGGTGTCAGCCAGCATAACAATCGCGGCTTCTTTTGTTCGTGGCTTTGGGCCGGTATACCTGAACTCACTTTCTGAAGGTGGAGTTTGCCCGCTTTGCGGCAAGCCAGCTTCATGTTTCTTTTTAGCCTCATGGTAAAATGGTTCGACGAGGGTTGTTCCGTGGTGTGTCTCAATAAATTGCCGAAGCACGGTGGGCAGGCCATATTCCTTGGCCATTTCTATTCCATCTTTGACGTGGCCCACAATAATCAATTGACTCATTGCGGGTGAGAGCTCCTTATGCCGACTGGTCAGGCCCATCTCATTTTCTATAAAGTAAGTGGGCTTGTTGATTTTTCCGATATCATGATAATAGGCCCCGACCCTGCATAAGAGCCCGTTTCGTCCGATTGCCTCAGCAGCAGCCTCCGCGATAGAACCGATTAAAAGACTGTGGCTGAAGGTCCCTGGTGTCTCCATGGCAAGCTTTTTCAATAAAGGCTGATTTGCATCGCTGTAATCCAAAAGCGTCATACTTGTTGCTAAGCGGAATGCTTTCTCAATAAGAGGCAGTAAACCCTGAATGAGCACGCTTACACCGATGGTAACACCTGCATGAATACCCGCGTTGCTGAAGATTTTATTAGATGCCAAGGGTTGTGCCAAATATCCCAAAGCCAAAGACATTAAGAAAACCATCAATCCAGCTAATGTGCCGACTTCAAGCAGTTTCATTCTGGTACGGATTTCTCGCAGAGAGAAGCAGCAGGTAACAACACCAGCGGACATGGTCAAAAAAAGGCTGAAGCTTGTCAGTTGATCCGTCAATACTGCCGGATTAATTTGACTCGCGGTATTTGCCGTTGGTCCTACTCCTAAGGAGACAAACAGGCAATAAAATATACTCATACCTATGGCAAATCGCTGGTTGTAAGCAATAGCCAAAATGATTGCAGCGGTGATGGCAGTTCCGGTGGCCCAGGCAGTGTGCTCAGCCGATAAAATGCCTATCTTTGTGATAACTAACAGGAAGACAAACAGGCCAACTAATGCTATAGCCCTTGAGTGGTTTTTGATTATTCGCTTTTGGTAATGGTGAATATAGAAAGCCGCTGCCAAACATACAAGCACGACTATTATAGATAGCATTACAGCATCGAGAAAACGAGCATGATGGATTGCATCAAAGGATAAGATGGGAATGCAAATGATGGTGAAAAGCAACCAGAGTAGCAGCGAAATGATAACGTCAGTATCAACGAGTCGATTTATCTGCAGAGGACGTCCCGCATAGATGCTTTTACGCACCCGATTTCGCCGTGGACTTGTCTTTTTTAAAAACCACATAAAATGAAAAGTGCCTAAAATGAGCTAAAGTGCCTAAAGTGACAGCAAGGCTGTCATTCTGAGCGAAGCGAAGAATCTCTCTTTCGTTGGCCAGATCCTTCGGCTTCGCCTCAGGATGACACGTAAAGTGTCATTTTAGGCACTTTAGGCATTCTAAACTTTAGCTCATTTATTTTGGTCATTTTGATTTTCGCATTTTATTTTTTGATTTCTTTTTGTAAGCCCTTACGATATTCTGCACCAATCGATGCCGTACAATATCTTTTTGTGTCAGTTCTACAACACCTATCCCTTTAATCCTTCTTAGCAGCTCAATAGCCTCGACCATTCCGCTTTTTTGGGGACCTTCCAGGTCGATTTGTGTTATGTCGCCTGTTACTATCATTTTGGAGCCTTGGCCTAATCTTGTCAAGACCATTAGCATCTGCAGAGAAGACGTGTTTTGAGCTTCGTCACAGATGATGACAGATTCGTTTAACGTTCGGCCACGCATAAAGGCAAGCGGTATAATCTCGATAACATCCAGCTCCATGAACTTTTTCATCTGGGCGAAGTCCATCATGTCTTCAAGAGCATCGAAAAGTGGACGAAGGTAGGGATTAACCTTTGCTTGTATATCACCCGGCAAAAAGCCTAATTTTTCACCAGCCTCGACAGCCGGTCGCGCAAGTATGATTCGCCTGATTTGTTTTTTCTTTAACATTGAAGCGCTGATTGCGACCGCCAGGTATGTTTTACCCGTTCCCGCAGGCCCTGTACAAAAAGTAATGTCATTGGCCAGCATTGTTTCGATGTACTTTAGCTGTCCGGCAGTAGAAGGTTTTATAACCTTCGTATGGGAATAGACAGTAATAGCCTGACTTGTCTCGGCATTTGGCTGGGATTGCTTTGTCTGTATAAAAGCATTGATATCCGCGTCGGTGAGCAAGCGGTGTTTGACCAGGTGCTTTTGCATTTTGTCAATAACTTCGGCGATCTCGTTTACTTTTTTTTCCGTGCCGCTGATTATTAAATTAGACTGGCGGGCGGTGATTTGAACACCAAAAACTTTACGCAGAAGGCGGAGGTGGCTATCAGCAGGGCCAAACAGCTCAAGCTGCCTGCCGCCAGGATCTAATTGTATAGCAACTTCCAAAGTACTCCTTTCTCATGTTATACGCTAAGTGAAAAGCATAAAAAACAAATATGCAAAAGGTGCCGCCGCCAAAGGTGAATCCACGATATCAAGCACGCCGCCGAACCCAGGCACCTTATTGCCGGAATCTTTGTGTTCGGCATCCCGCTTTATCATAGATTCGGCCAAATCGCCGGCCTGAGCTATACAAGCAAAACAAAGGCCAAAGATAAGCGCCAACCACCATACCATTATATCAAAACCTGCCGCAAATGCCAAAGCTACTAACATCGCAGTAGCAGCAGCGCCGGCCATCCCTTCCCAGGTTTTGCCAGGACTGATTTTAGGCGAAAATTTGTGCTTTCCAAATAAAGTTCCAATCGCATAAGCCCCTATATCAGAACACTTTACAACAAATATAAACATCAAAAAAGGCCAGAGGCCGAAATCGATCCGAATTGCCAATACGAATCCACTTAGAAGTCCAAAATAGATGATAGAAAAACAATTGACTCCGCAATTTGCTAATACTGCTGTAGTACCATAGCAGAAGTATTGGTATAAAAGCAATCCCAACAACGCAAAAGCTAACACGGAGAACAGGTAAAGCTGAGGTGTCCCCTTTACTACTTCCGCAGGAAGCAAGGGAGTAATCAGTCCATTCTCCGTAGTACTACGAAGGATGAATTGCGGCCAATACCAGGTTGTGGCAAGCAAAATCGAGGCGAGCGATGAAACAGGAATGAAAATCTTTCCCCCCTGCCTCTTGCCAGAGGCAAGAAGGGGGGTTGCTGTGGCAAGGTTTGCCAGTTCCAATTGAGCTAAGATTATCAAGATAGCAATTAAAAGAGCGAGAATGGTTCCTGCTGGAAGCCCTACCCAGCGCTGGGCGGGGTCGTCGAGGACGACGATGCCGGTGAAAGATAGCGTCATCAATATGCCATAAAATAATCTATGTTTTAGCATATCTCGATTCTCGATGCTCGTTTCTCGATGAGTATCGAGTATCCAGTATCGAGCATCAGATTTAGCGATTTGCGATTCCCCCAAAGCGTCGATCACGTTTTGAATAAGCCAGTATTGCTTTTTCCAAATCCGCCTTTTTGAAATCCGGCCAAAGTGTTTTTGTAACATAGAATTCACTATATGAAATTTGCCAGAGAAGGAAATTACTGATCCTCATCTCGTTAGCGGTTCGTATCAATAGATCCGGTTCGGCGAGGCCAGCAGTGTATAGATTCCTGCTTATACACAATTCGTTAATATCCTTTAGGCGCAGTTGTCCTTTTTTATACTCCTGTGCAATTTTTTTAGCTGCATCTGTGATTTCGGTTCTGCCTCCATAATTTAAGGCCAAGCCAAGTACCATGCCGGTATTTTTGCAGGTTTGCTTCATGGTTTTTAGAAGCTCTTGTTTAACTGTCTCAGGCAGCCCGGCTAATCGGCCGAGGTGAACCAGCTTCACATTGTTCTTCATAAGGTTAGGTCGAATTCCGATAAGGTATTGAGCGTGAAGGTGCATGAGGGCATCGACTTCGGCTTTGGGTCTTCTCCAATTTTCCATGCTGTAAGAATATAAAGTCAAAGATTCGATGCCGAGGTCAACACAGCATTGAGCTATTTGTTCGGCTGTGTGAGCTCCCCGGTGATGCCCCTGGACCCGCGGCAGAGACCGTTTTTTCGCCCAACGACCATTGCCGTCCATAATTATGGCGATATGACGCGGAATCTGCTTGATAGTCAAACCCAGACGCTTGGCTGTTTGTTTTAGTTTTTCCTCGGTGTTATTTTCCAACTTTTATCGTCCGAACAAAAGTGTATAAGGCTTATAGCTTATGCTCTTTGTTTTCTAAATATTGTCTGGCTTCTTTTCGGTCCCACACCAATGATTGTAACGGGAATGCCGGTTAATTTCTCTATCCAACTAATATAATTCTGTGCATTCGAGGGCAATTTGTTGAAATCTGTAACTGCGGTTATGTCTTCTTCCCAGCCTGGAACGGTTTCATAACAGGGCTCAGCCTGCGCGAGCTTACTTATATTCGCAGGAAAGAAGGTTATCTCTTTTCCGTCCTCTGTCCTCTGTCCTCTGTCTTCTTTAAGTTTGTAAGCCCTGCAAATTTTTACTTCTTTAATGCCGGCTAATGTATCGAGATGCATTAGTGCTATCTCATCAATACCACCGATTTTTATGGAGTATGATACGGCGACAGCATCGAACCAGCCACATCTCCGGGGTCGTCCGGTAGTAGTGCCGTATTCGTGTCCTTTGTCACGGATGTATTGGCCAATTTCATTATCTTGCTCGGTTGGGAAAGGCCCGGCTCCAACTCTTGTAGTGTAGGCCTTTACAACGCCGATGAATTTGTCAACATACTTGGCAGGTACGCCGCAGCCTGCCGACATTCCAAGTGAGCTTGAATTTGAGCTGGTCACGTACGGAAAAGTTCCATGGTCCAAATCCAGGAGTGTTCCCTGGGCGCCTTCAAACAGGATTGATTTACCGTTTCCAAGCGACCTGTGCAAGTATTCGGTTGTATCGATTATGAAAGGCAGAAATTTGTCCGCATAGGATTTACATTTTTCAAAGATATCATCGGCATTAATCGGTGTGGCGTTATAAACAGCGGTGAAGACCTTGTTTTTATAGTTCACGATGGTTTGCAGTTTGTCTTTTAGTTGTTGGAGGTTTCTTAAATCACCCATACGGACAGCATGGCTTCTGCCAGCTTTGTCTGCATAACATGGGCCTATACCGCGAATGGTGGTGCCGATTTTGTTTTTGCCGAGCGATTCTTCTCTTAATTGGTCCTCCCTTTTGTGATAGTCCAGAACGACATGTGCGTTTTCGCTTATAAAGAGGCGCCCCTTTAACGTGATGCCCTTCTTTGCAATTGTTTCAATCTCATTTAGCAGAACCTCAGGGTCAACTACAACGGCATTTGTGATTATACAGCTAACATTCGGCCGAACCACGCCGCTCGGCAAAAGATGTAAAGCGAACTTGACCCCGATTTTATCGGGGACAGCCGAGCCGCTGTCCCGTGAGGTCCCGATTAAATCGGGATCCACGACAACAGTGTGACCGGCATTGGAGCCGCCGCTGTATCTAACAACAATATCGCTATGCTCGGCGAGGATATCAACAACTTTGCCCTTACCTTCATCGCCCCACTGTAATCCAACAACGCAGGAATTCATCAGTATTTATCCCCTACAGATGAGTGAGCTAAAATGAATTTAATCCGCCTACGGCGGATAAAATTTGGAGTGGGCCCCCGCTCCGCGGGAACCCGGTGCCTAAAGTTATGGATTATTTTCCAACTTTAGCTCACTTTAGGCACTTTACACTTTAGGCACTTTCTTTTCAACTAATTTTTGCCACCAGATGCTCCAAGATGGCTTTTAAGTTGTCGTACTGTCTGGCGTTTAGCTTGCGATTGCTCTCGACTCCGTCATGATCTTTATATGTGATAACGAAGTAACCTTTTGCATTAAAATAGGTTTTATCTATTTTCTGAATGGAATCATACGCAATCCTCTCTGAACTACAATTTACGATTTTCAATTTACGATTTTCAATCTTCAATCTGCAATCGGAAATCGACAATCCAAGTTCATCAGCTATGAGTTTTTCTCTTCTGCGCACCAGGAACCAGGCTATAAGAATCACAGCAAGTGGCCCAAGGACAAAAGGTGCTTTTTGGTTGAACACCAAAGTGCTATCAGCCTTACTGTTTTTTATGTGCTTTTCATAAAAACTGCGGCGTTGCGACCATTCATATTTGCTTAGATAGCCATCGTAAGCGAAAACAATTGCGCCTCCAATGCAGACAGCAATAGCGATTTTGAAATTGGTTTTGCAGTATTTGCTGTATGGTGCTTCGATAGCCATTTATGAGTTTGCGGAATCTATTGTAAGCGTTTCTGTGCGATAGTCTCAGTCAAAGGCAAAATGAAGTTAGGCCCTATTTTCTCAGCCGTTAACTCTTCTGCCAAACGGCATTGATACTCAAAAGATTTTAGCATATCAAACCTCACGCCGGGCTGTGGATACTGCCGGACTGTAAAAAACAGACTTATAGCATCATTCGAGCTTTGCCTTTTACCTCTATACTCATAGTCCATATTCAGATCGGAGGCGGTTTTTGACTCTATACTGATTCTGGCCTGTGTACATTCATCCTCGGATAGCGATACCACCATAGAGGGAGAAAAAGCAATACACCTGGCGGAAGGTAAGTCTGAAAGACAGCTAAAGGTGCTTGAGCCTAACAATGCCTCGGCGATAACCTCATCGTGATTGCCTGTATAATCAAAATCCATAGCAAAAGTTACATCCAGTGAGGCCACATCAAGATGACTTATGCCGAGCATATAAGGAACAAGCTCGAGCACCAATTTATCTTGGCAGAAAGCCTCCTCAAAGTTTGCGGGATTAACAACTCCAGAACTAACCCGGCTCGTTTCGAGAGTGATCCATCGCTCTTGACCGATATTGTGAACCTCTTCGAGAGAATAGGTGTTATTTTCAGAGCGATAAAAATGGCTCATAAAAGGATATTGCTTTTGTATTCGCTCGAAAAAGGCCAGGATGGTATCCCGGCTGGTAGGCAAATCTAATCTGGTGTTTATGTGCATCTCCAGACAGAAATCATCGCAAAGAGAGCGGTAACTATTTATAGTCATTGTAGTAAGGCCTTTCAAAAATCCGCCGCAGGAGGCTTCGGCGGGGAAAAACTCGTGAGATTTCCAATTTTCGATTTGCGATTTTCAATCGTAATTTGGCAATCGAAAATCGGAAATTTTCGTTAGGATCTCTCCGATTTCCTTAATTTCGTATGTTGATATTTACATTTTGATATTTGATTTTACTTAGGGTCGCGTCCTTATTCAGATATTCGATTTCCCAGATTCTTTCAGTTAGACTCTTTAGCTTTTGGTCGTAATTTTTCATCACTTCGAGGTATTCAGTGGATTCAAGGGCTTCTTTGGCTTTCTCATCCTCTGGCTTTGCGTTTTTCGGTAGAACCGAATTTCTAAAAATTTCATAATGGTCTCTTATCGAGCAGGGCATCAGCCAGTTTTCCGGTTTTTTCCAGTTGTCGAGACCATATTCTCTCTGCCATTTCCGGCCATTTTTCATAAAGTCGGAGAACAGAGCATCCGTCAAGGTTCCTCCATTGTTATATAAATCATAGATGTTGTCAACGTAATATGGAATAAATGCACAGGGTGTTACGTTGCCATGCCAATCAATATAGGCATAACCACCGCTTCTTCCATAGGCAATGCAGCCTCGAGATAATACACCGCTGTTCCAGAAATCAGCCAGACAATATCTCTTTTCTCTGAGTAGCTTTTCCCACTTTCTGTATAAGCTGAGCCGCTGTTCAGGACGGACCATTAAATCCATTTCGTCTTTGCCTCTACCAATAGGCATAAGTTGAAATTGCCACATGTAGCAGGCCCCCTGCTGCTCGAAGAAAAAGTCGTAGAACTTATCTTTCAATAACAGTTCCACGTTTTTGCTTGTAGACGTTACGGAAATACCAAAAGGTACACCGACGTTTCTTAAACGCTGCAAAGTTTCGAGGATTTTCTTAAATGTTCCGCGGCCTCTTCTCTGGTCGGTTTCCTTTTCAAAACCTTCAACTGAAACTGCCGGCGTGACATTTGCACAATCAGCAAGGCTCCGGGCGATTTGCTCGTCAATAACGGTGCTGTTTGTATATACAAGGAAAAACGTATCATTGTATTTTCGATAGATATCCAGAAGGGTTTTACCGTTGCTTCTATACATAAAGGGCTCACCGCCGCTGATAGTTATGAATCGAACCCCCCAGCGGTCGTGGACCTCGCCGACCACTCTGTCCACGTATGGATAAGGTATCGTGGCGGACGTATCTGCCGCTGAATTTGCATAACAACCGATACACTTTAGATTGCATTTTTGTGTGGGAGAGAAGACAATAAAAGTTGGTGGATACTCACCGTATTTTTCTTTGAATTTTTCAACTGCTTGCGTGTAGCTTTGGTCCTCGCGAATCAGGTTATTTTGAACAAACACATTAACGATTTTTTTTATAATTTCAGGTGAGACATACCCTCGGTCTATATTTTGAATCATGCAATGCAGCATTGCCGATAAGAATTGGTATCTTTTTATTGCTACCTCTTTTAAATCTTCTGAATCACTGTCAACTATACTCTTGTAGATGTAATCATCGATTTTTTTTGCCAAAATTTTTCTGAGGTGTTTATGGTTTACCAGCGTGGTTAGTGTTGATGATAAAACTTGCGGTTTCATTTTTCAGCTCCCCTTTTCTAAAATAAACTCATTTACAGGACAGCTTGCAAAGAAACGTCTTAGTTAAACACTGATCCCGACAAGTCGGGACTCCGGCTTTATCTCAATGGTTTTAACTGTAGAGTTAGAATCACAGTGGTAAATATAACAACAAGTAGTAAAAAATTCCAGCTTTTTCAGTTCGGACTGTTTTGTTTTGTGCTGGAGTTTTTCAAAATATGATTTGGCTTGATATGGTTTACATCATATCAGGGTCGGGCAGTTTCAATTCTGTAGCTATCGCACCTATAGTTGATAAAATGGCAAAAATAAATATCCGCCATACGCCCCTCGCCAGAATGTTATAAGCCTCAATTCCACTGTTTTGGCTTAAAATAGCTGAAACTGCCGTATAAAGAATACCGACTAAAACGCCGCAAATAGCCGTTGCAATGATGCGCTTGCCCAAAGCTGCTCCGCCACAACCTAAGGTCACCGCGCTGCCGCAAACCAGCAGCAGGGCCAGCACAAGCAACCAAATGTTCTTCAAACTCGGTAGTTCTCCTGTTTTATTAAGGTAAATAAAATCCGCAAGGCCCATTATTGTAACTGCCACAATAACGTACAGACCTATGTGCCAATATCGCGGCTTAATCGTTGCCCGAATCCCAGCCCGCCTTTGCATTCGACGTCGAATCGTCAGGGGCCAGTTATAGAACAGGCGAAATACGGAGTGCTCCAATAGCGCTCCTCTTTCACCAAATACCGGCACGATATGCACAACTTCGGTCGCCCAGTGACTGGCCATAAATCTCGCCAATACCGGGTAGCGATACGCCATCTGGATAGGAAAAGCCAGATAGCCGACATATTTGAAAAAGCCTAAAAAGACTGCGATATTATAATCTTTAAAATTTCGCTCACGGATTACTAAGTACAAAACGTAAAGTCCCCGCGTAAGAGAGCCCGGTGAAATCGGCACAACCTGAAATAAGGCGATTATGCCAAACCCTATACCCCATGCCTGGGCCCTCGGCATTTCAGGATGTATCAGAACATAAATAACAGCTAATGTCACCGAAACTACCTGCGTCACCGGCAAAGTGCAAACATGAACTGCTAAGCTCTTGAGATATTTTTGTATAAAAGGCTCATCGATCCGTGAAAGGATGATTTTGGCGTCGTCATCGCCAAGTATATGTTTTTTTTGCCCCTCGGTAATCATGTCTCGCAGCCACTGTTCGCGCATCTCTGCGTTAAAATACAGCCGAACCGGGCGAACAAATATATACACGAGTTTTTCTTTCCTGAAATTCCGGTCGGTCAGAAACCTGTGCAGCCCGGCAGGCAGAATCGAAAGAGGCAGGTGGCAGAAGAACCGCCAAACCCCATCAGTTATTCTTAGTGCTCGCCGCTCGTCAACTCGCCCTGCTCTGTGCCATATAATTACTTTCTCTGCAATTCGTGCTCGTACAGCTCGTTTCAGATATCCCCAGCTTGTAAGCAGTGATAGATAATGCCTGCGCCAGTCAGGTCGACCCCAAATCTTAAGTATGAACTTTCCGAGCAGCGGTATAAGGCTGATTAAGCAAAACAATAGCGTCAATATTTTACTTCCTCGTAATTTCTGCTCGTTCTGTTGATCAATAAGATTTCTTACCTTCCAACCGGTTATTGCACTATCAATTATCGTTGACCACAGTTTTCGGCTGTACAGTAGACGAATATGATTGTGTGTAAGGTCGGGAACCGAGTTGCGATACACCTGCTCGGCAGCTTTTAGCTCACTAAGCATCTTTTCGCAATCGGTGAATTCACTCGGATATGCCTTCATAAAGGCTTGTAATTTTGTGATGCTGCCTCGGTCGAATTGTACTAATGAACCTCGCATGAACCCAGCGATTATGAGCTTGAAATCTCCCGGACTCATCGGTAAAAACGGCAGCAGTGTAAGTCCCGCTCT
>CAZQKO010000038.1:0-16828 GCA_964593945.1 uncultured Pirellulales bacterium
ATAGTTACGTCGCCAATTGAAGAACCATGATTAGAAAGAATATTGCGGCGATGACGCTTAGGATCAGCACCGCCATTCGGTAGCGGGCGATGGTCTCTTCTGTATAGGCGTATTCACCGGAGTCAACAGCTTCGCCTTTTCCCAACTGCTCAAGGACGGAAACATCAAATCTTTTGTGCGCTCGCAATGGCGGCTGGCCGTTGCGAAGAGCCTCCAAATCCATCAGCAGTTCCTCTACATTGTCGTAGCGGTCCTGCCTTCGTTTGGCCATCATAATTTCAATGACTTCGGACACGCCGGCCGACAGAGATGTGTTTATATGGTCAGGTGGAATCAGCCTTTCCCGCAGATGTTTTTTCATCACCTCCATAGAGTCATCTGCCATGAAGGGAACCCGACCAGTCACCATATTGTAGAATGTACTTCCGAGACCGTAAATATCCGCTCTGCCGTCGATGTCGATTTTGCCGCGAATTTGCTCCGGTGCGATATAATAAGGTGTGCCATAAGCTTTGCCGGCCTCGGTTTCCGCCAGCTTGATGTCCGTCACCTCACGCGCCAAACCCATATCCGCGAGTTTCACCACGCCATCATTACTTATCATTATGTTCTTCGGCTTGACATCACGGTGAATCAGACCGTTCGCATGGGCGTGTGCCAGAGCATGGGCAACCTGAATGATTATGTCCAGCGCCTCTTTTTCCTCGAAGATTTTGCCCGCCGCTATATCATCGGCCACAGCCCTGCCTTCAACGTACTCCATCACAAAATAGTGGTACCCCCCCGCCTCGCCAACGTCAATGGCCTGGACAATATTATTATGGTTGAGCTTGCCGGCAGCCTGGCCTTCCTTATAAAACCGCTCCACATACTCCGGATTCTCAGTGAAGCGCCTCGGCAAAATCTTTATCGCGACGGTTCTATTTAAGCTCAACTGCGTCGCCTTATAAACAACCGCCATCGCACCGGCACCGAGTTTGCCGTGTATTTTATAGCCCGGAATCTGGTGCGGTGCGGTTTTGCTCTCTCTCAGCCTGACCCTCAATCGCGCCGCCTGGTTCCGCGTTATATAACCAAGCTCGACCATCAGATTCGCAAGCTCGATAGGATTGGTTTCCCGGCGGATTTTCATCTCCTCAACCGCACGCCGCAACTCCTCCTTCGTGCAGAGACCCTGTTCTACCGCTACCCTGCCAAATAACGTATCGTAACTTGTTTCGTCCTTCATTTTGCCCTAAAAAAACTCGTCACGGCATAGCCCCGACCTGTCGGGATAGCCAGGCAAACCATACGCCTTGAGCAAGCCTATCGTTCGGCTTCAGCCCCAAAACAAATTCTACATCCGATAATAAAGCCATTCGCGCTAATTATCGACTTACAAAAAGCCTTGTCAAAAAAAATTTGCCGTTTCTGCTGCAAAGACAGAATTCGCCCGATGGCAAAATCGGCCTTTTAACACCGTGAGTTTAGCAGTTTTTCCCCCGCTACCCTGATATGAAGATAACAAAGCTATTAATAGAGTTCCTCGGCACCCCGTCCGAAACTCTTATTTATCGGCCTAACCGTTGCCAATTTTATTGGCCTTCTCCGTTCGGCTTCTATAATCCTGCAAACTCCCTGCTAATACTCTCAATCCTTTCCCGCTCCGGCTCGGAAAGCCTTCGCTGAGACGAGTTATGTATAATTATACACGAGCCGGCTCATTCTGCCAGCTTGAAAGCTCGCCATTATATCTATACAGAATTAAAATGCAATAGTTCTATTTAAAGAAAGTCGACAGTTTTTAGTCGATAGTCGATAGTTTATAATCAAAATAACCAATTACCAGAATTCGGATAGAAATAGTTACCATACAAATCACGGCTGATTATATTATGTATGGTAACTATGGTCAACAGTCGTCAAGATGGCTAACGCCATTACCAAATAATCCCTTCAATGGAGTTTACCCCTTTGCTATGCTCAGAGCTTGCCTTGAACATGGTTAAAAGGGCAGGCTTCCCCTTATACCTTTGGGTGTGAGATACGCTTCACGAGATACGAGTGACGAGCGACGAAAAATTTCTTGTCTTTTCCGACAATCCCAACCATAATAATACTGTTAGAAGTGGTAGTTCATACCTTTGTTTTACTGGAAGGAAAGGCTCACATCGATGGTGACTGTTGTCTATGGAATGAGAGAAGCATATTACTGGAGATTACTATGAAAGCATCGAGAATAGCTGCATACTTCATTTTGGTATTAGGTTATACGTTTTTATACAGTTTTGGACCTGGAACTACGATGGGAAGATCTACAACAGAAACAGATATTGTTACAGTTTTGCCTGAGGAAACGGACGAGTTGCTTGCTAATCCAGGCATCGGCTGGGAAACCTGCCATCGGACTTGCTACAAAGATAGGAATCTACCCAAGTGGATCCCATCGACCATCTACTATGCCCGCTGGGGATGGGGCACGCTTGAGCCAAAACCAGGCAAGATCGATTACGCATTCTTGGATAAGATTCTGATAGAGGCTCAGCAGGCGGGCCAACGCCTTGCATTCCGCGTAATGTGTTGTTCCACAACGCCTGGCCAGCCGTACCACCCGGCTTGGTTGAAGGACATCGGGGGTAATATACTTATCTGCGATTATAAGAATCAGCAAAATTTTACGATTCCTGACCTTGATGACCCGATAGTTTTAGAACGGCACCTTAACTTCATTAAGAGGCTTGGTGCCTGCTACGATGGTCATCCGGACATCGATCATATAGACCTTGGCTCGGTCGGCTGGTGGGGAGAGTGGTACATGAGTAGCTCGAAAACCGGCAGGATGCCCATCATGGAAAACTGCACGAAGATTATTGATACCTATCTGGCTGCATTTCGTAAGACCCCTTTACTGATGCTGATAGGTGGTCGTGAGTATCTAACCTATGCTATTCATCAAGGTACCGGATGGCGGGCAGATTGTCTGGGTGACATGGGTGGCTTCTCACAGATATGGTGCCACATGTATAATTTGTATCCGCAGCTTATCATAGAGGCAGGTGCTGAGGACGTTTGGAAAAAGGCTCCCATCGCTTGGGAGAGCTGCTGGGATATGCGCAGATGGGTGGAGGAGGAGTGGTCACTGCGCTACATTTTCAATTATGCGCTTGCTCTGCACGGTTCATGCTTCAACAACAAATCAGCCCCTTTGCCTGATGGCGAGAATGTGCGGCAGGAGATCGAAAGGTTCTTGCGTCGACTTGGCTATCGTTTTGTGCTGAGCGAATTGAAACATCCTAATCGAGTGCGGCGGGATGAGCCACTTATCCTGACCACCAAGTGGCAGAACGTTGGTTCTGCGCCGTGTTATAGGCCATATCGTGTGGCATACCGGCTCGCAAACAGCACTGGTTATTCAAAGACACTTATCGGAGAAGTTACAGTTGAGAATTGGATGCCAGGTTCTGTCCCAGTCTTCACAGAGGAATTTTTAAAAGAACCTCCGGATTTGCCGCGGGGCGACCTTGTTAAAGTTGTTGACCGAATCATCCTACCGGCTGATATGCCTTCAGGCACCCTTCGCTTAGCGGTGGGGGTCGTTGGAGAGCAAACCGATAAACCTGTTTTAAGGCTTGCTATTAAAGGGTGCACAAGCGAAGGTTGGTATGAGCTGAGTCAGGTTGAGGTTTCCGATTAAGTCTTCGTCTTTGATTTCTAAAAGCTCGCTCTAAAATCATCGCAATAAGCTTTCAATATACGAAATATGAGATTTTCTTGCCCTTTCTAAAAATGCCAATCATAATATCGCTCCCTGAGCCTGTCGAAGGGGCAGGCTTCTGTCTTCTGTCCTCCGTCCTCTGTCCCTTCAACTTCGCTCAGGGCAGGCCTCCGCCTTCTGCCCCCGGCTCAGGACATTCTTCAAGAAAAACAAAATTAAACTTGAAAAAAGCCTGTTTAACGTGCAATATAGTCCTGTGTAGAAATTGTAGATGATACAATTTTAGGAGACTCAAAATGAAAGCTCGTATTTTCTGTGCAGTTTTAATTTTAATGCTTCATTGTCAAGTTTTTGCAGAGGTAAAAGACCCTGAAATGAAAGCCTGTGAAGGCAAGGCTCTTCATGTCAGGCTGTTTGATCCGACTCATGTGCGATTGCTTGACGGCCCGTTCAAACACGCCCAGGATCTGGGCGTCAAGACTCTATTGAACTATGAGCCAGACCGGCTGTTGTCCAATTTCCGCAAGAGAGCCGGCCTTGAGCCCAAAGCAAAACCTTACGGAGGCTGGGAATCACAGGCACTCATGGGACATTCTCTCGGGCACTATCTAAGCGCCTGTTCGCTAATGTATATATCGACCGGCGACAAACGCTTCAAAGAAAGAATCGATTACATCGTCGATGAGCTTGAAGGTATCCAAAACGCAAACGGAGACGGCTACGCGATGTGCGTTCCACGCGGCAAAGAGCTATTCAAGGAAGTATCTGAGGGCAACATTACAACACAGAGATTTAGTCTTAACGGCTGTTGGGCGCCGATTTACACTCTCCATAAAGAAACGTCGGGGCTGCGGGACGCTTACCGTTTATGCTCAAATGAAAAGGCTCTGCAGGTCGAAATTAAACTCGCCGACTGGTTAAACACAATTATTGACGACCTAACAGACGAGCAGATGCAGAAGGTTATGTTCTGCGAGCACGGCGGAATCACCGAGTCACTGGCTGACCTTGCAGCCGATACCGGTGACAGTAAGTATATGGATATGGCCAGGAAAAAATTCCATCATAAGGAAATGATGGACCCGATGATTGAAAAAAGGGACATTTTGCCCGGCTATCATTGCAATACCCAGGTCCCAAAAATGATAGGCATGTCGAGAATATATGAGCTGACCGGATATGATAATTACAAAACCGGTGCGGAATTTTTCTGGGACAGGGTGGCAAATCATCATTCATACGTCACCGGTGGACATGGTTTGAATGAATATTTCGGCGAGCCGGACAAACTCAACGACAGGCTCGGCACAAACACAAGCGAAACCTGTAACGTCTATAATATGCTCAAGCTCACAAGCCATTTATTCTGCTGGGAGCCGCGTGCGAGTGTCGGTGATTTTTATGAGAGAGCTTTGTACAATCATATCCTTTCATCACAGCATCCTCAGGACGGAAGAGTTATTTATAACCTTACACTTGAGATGGGAGGCTTCAAGCACTATCAAAGCCCAAACGATTTTACATGCTGCGTAGGCACCGGGATGGAAAATCATTCACAATATGGAAATTATATTTATTACCACAATGATAAAGAACTATATGTCAATTTGTTTATAGCTTCGGAGCTTGGCTGGAAAGAAAAAGGATTAAAAATTACACAAGATACGAAATATCCTGACGATGATAAAATAAAATTGACATTCAACTGTAAAGACCCTGTCGAGCTGTCAGTTTATATCCGTCATCCATACTGGACACAGAATGGCGTTGAAGTAAAGATAAACGGCCAGGCTCAGCAGGTGACATCCACACCATCAAGTTTCATTAAACTATCCAGAACATGGAAAGATGGCGATGTAATTGAAATCAGGTTTCCGATGTCACTTCGGCTGGAAGCTATGCCCGATAATCCCAAACGTGTCGCTATTATGTATGGACCGCTTGTTTTAGCCGGTGAATTAGGCCCCGTCAACGACCCCAACGCTGAAGATCTGCTGTATGTGCCCGTGCTGCTTACTTCCGGTAGGCCGGTCGAGCAATGGGTTAAGCCGGTTTCGGGTAAGCCGAACACCTTCATGCTGTCCAATGTCGGCAAGCCTCGCGATGTAGAACTATACCCGTTCCATAAAATGCACGACAAACGATATACAATCTATTGGGACACCTTCACCGAGCAGGATTGGGCGGACAAGCAAAAGGAGTACGAAAATATTCAAAAAGAGAAATTGGAGCTCGAGGCCAGGACGGTAGATACCGTCCAGCCGGGTGAGCAGCAGCCGGAATTGGACCATAATCTTCAATATGAGAAGTCAAATGCCCTCAGTAGAGGCCGGGGCCCGAAAAGCCGGCGTGCCTTCGATGGCGGATGGTTCTCGTATGATCTTAAAGCGATACCGGATGAATCGCTGATACTGCAGATTAGCTATCGCGGCGGCCGTAATGACATGGGATTTGATATTCTCGTTGACGGCCAAAAAATTGCCGAGCTGACACCGACACGAGAACAAGGGCACAGCCTTATTACCGTCGATTATAAACTGGCCGATGAGCTTATAAAGGACAAGAGCAAAGTGACAGTCAAATTTGCCGCTCATACTGGACAGACTACAGGCTACATATTTGGCGTTAGGATGTTGAAAGAAAAAAAGTAAAAAGATATTGATTAGTCCCGCCACCTTTGGGCAGGGCTATATTAATTAGGCCTTGCCCACGGCACGGGTCTGTGGGTTAATCATTCTACAGCTGAATTTATGGTTTTTGCTTCTTTGCATTACACCTTATGCACTTTGCTTTTTCATTTTCTCTGAATACGAGCCACGAGGCACAGGTCACGAGCGCAACGAAAATTGAACCTTCACTGCTTCGCACGAGGCTGCGCAGGATAAAACGGCTGAACTCGGACGCTGAATAAGCAGCACCAGTAAGCCATACCTTTAGCCCTCTGCCTTCCGCCTCTGTCCCTTCGGCCATGCTCCCCTCGACTTTGCTCTGCCATGAGGCATCCTGTGGAGGGACAGGCAGGACAGGCCTCATTCATTGCTCATTCTTTTGTTCGACCTTAACAATAAACCTAAAGAAAAAGCTCATACGTAAAGCGCGTACCTGTGGCAGTCCTAGGGACTCTCCCGCAAGGGACGCCTTACGGTGCTTACGGAGAGCTACGCGCTTTACGTATATCATATGTGAACGCGGAAAATTGATTTATGCCAGTCATAAAAAGGATCTGTTGCCAAACTTTGCTTTGTAGAAATCGAGATTGCCACGGCCACCTCTGGTGACCTCGCAATGACAATCTCTCAAATAACTTGCGACAAAACACTACTGAATTGTGTCAGTGCGCTATTTACCAATCCTATAAAGTGTACTAAAATAACAGGGACAAAATAATAATGGGACAATAATCGGTATAGTCAAAATAATCTCGACCTGGTGCAAATGAGTAAATAATACTATAAAAATTTGTCCTTCTCATACCGCCAACCAAGGAGAAAAAATGAAAGCACAATCAACTCTATTATTATTGATGCTCATGGCTGGGCCGTTAGCTGGATATGACCGTATAACCGGTAAGCCATTCGCCAGTCGCTCACAAATCATTGCTCAGCATGGAATGGCGGCAACCAGTCAACCACTTGCAACCCAGGTAGCTATTGATATTTTGAAACAGGGTGGAAATGCTATTGATGCGGCTATTGCGGCCAACGCTATGCTGGGGCTGGTCGAGCCTACTGGTAACGGTATTGGCAGAGATTTATTTGCCATAATATGGGATGCAAAGACGAAAAAGCTTTATGGATTAAACGCCAGCGGCCGTTCCCCATATTCATTAACTCTTAAGCATTTTAAAGAGCTTGAGTTGAAGCGAATTCCTCCTTATGGCCCACTGCCTGTCACTGTCCCTGGCTGTGTGGATGGCTGGTTTGAAATGCACATAAAATTTGGCAAATTACCTATGAAAACGATTCTCGATCCCGCAATTACTTACGCCAGAGAGGGATTTCCCGTCTCGGATTTGATTGCTTATTACTGGCAAAAAAGTGTGCCCCGTTT
This sequence comes from uncultured Pirellulales bacterium, assembly GCA_964593945.1. Lineage (GTDB taxonomy): Bacteria > Planctomycetota > Phycisphaerae > Sedimentisphaerales > Anaerobacaceae > CAZRMQ01. Next base: position 7,745 of record CAZQKO010000038.1, read on the forward strand.
GCAGGAATATGAAGGCTTTAAGGAAACGTTCATGCCTGCTCCCAAAACAGGTGAGATTTTTAAAAATCCCAATTTGGCAAACACACTCGAAAAAATTGCAGAAGAAGGTCTGGATGTTTTTTACAAAGGCCAGATTGCCAGAACCATTGATGCTTTTATGAAGAGAGTAGGAGCCTTCCTTTCATATAAAGACATGGCCGATCATAAATCCGAATGGGTTGAGCCGGTATCAGCGAACTATCGCGGCTATACCGTATGGGAATTACCGCCAAACGGCCAGGGAATTGCGGCACTTCAAATCCTAAACATATTGGAAGGATATGATATTAAAAGCATGGGCTTCGGCAGTTTCCAGCATATCCATCATTTTGTTGAGGCCAAGAAGCTCGTTTTTGAAGACAGGGCAAAATTTTATGCAGACCCGGCTTTTAATGATATTCCAGTCGAACAACTAATTTCAAAAGAATATGCAAACGTAAGAAGAAAGCTAATCGATCCACAACGTGCTGCTAAACGATATGATGCTGGTAATCCTTCACTTGATGACGGAGACACGATTTACCTTACCGTAGCTGATATCGAAGGAAATATAGTATCACTAATTCAAAGCAATTATCGTGGTATGGGATGCGGACTGGTCCCTGACGGACTCGGATTTATATTTCAGGATCGCGGTGAGCTGTTTACCTTGGAAGAAGAACATTTTAATACCTATGCTCCTCATAAGCGGCCATTCCACACGATTATTCCAGCATTCATAACAAAAGATGGTAAACCTTTTATGAGTTTCGGTGTAATGGGCGGAGCCGCACAACCTCAAATGCATGCACAGATCGTTATGAACATCGTTGATTTTGGTATGAACGTCCAGGAAGCCGGTGACGCCCCTCGAATTCTTCACCTTGGCTCATCACAACCAACCGGTGAAGAAATGACGGGCGGGGGAACTGTATATTTAGAAACAGGATTTTCTTACGAAGACATCCGTGAATTAGTAAAAGCAGGACATAAAATTCAGTATAATGTAGGAAGCTTCGGCGGCTATCAGGCGATTCAATATGACTGGAACAACAAAGTATATTATGGAGCCTCTGAGTCACGTAAAGATGGACAAGCCGCAGGATATTAGAATACTGAAGGATATTATTTATGAAAAAAAATAAATGGCGTCTCGATGGCAAGCGTGCTCTTGTAACAGGTGGAACAAAAGGTATCGGATTAGCAATCGCTAATGAGATTCTGGAGTTAGGAGGGCAAGTTTATATTGTAGCACGTAATTTTGATTTGGTTGAGGAACGTCTGGCCTGTTGGCGTAAACAAGGTTTCAAGGCTTTAGGCTCCGCAGTTGATATTTCAAACGCAGACGGACGTGAGAAACTACTTGAAGATATAATGCGTCACTGGAATAGGTTGGATATATTAGTAAATAATGTTGGGACCAATATAAGAAAGAAGGCTATTGAATATTCGCAAAGCGAATACGAAACAATAATCGCGACGAATATGCACGCAACTTTCGATATGTGTCGCAGATCCTATTCATTGCTTCGAAACTCCGAGGCAGGAGCCGTGGTCAATATTGTGTCTGTCGCGGGGCTTACTCATTTGCGTACGGGAGCACCGTATGGCATGAGCAAAGCTGCTATCCATCAGCTTACCAGGAACCTGGCGGTCGAGTGGGCTGGTGATGGTATTCGCGTAAACGCAGTAGCTCCCTGGTACACTCGAACCCCACTTGTAGAGCGTCTGTTGGATGATAAAGATTATTTGGCGGACATCCTTGAACGTACACCTATGGGCAGAATTGCTGAACCTGAAGAGGTTGCGTCGGTAGTAGCGTTTCTTTGTATGTCGGCGGCATCATACATAACAGGCCAATGTATCGCAGTTGATGGTGGTTTCATTGTCAACGGATTTTGATTTATCCATGAAACTTGTATAAATAATAGGGACAACCAATTATTAATAGCTGGGGACATTGCACATAAAATAGTGAGTGTCCCCCTAACGGGAGGATTTTATGAAACGACTAATTTTGCTTTCAGTGGTGCTTTTATCTGTCTTAACCAACGCCAGGATGCTCAGCGGCGAACCGCTAACGCATACATTTTCCATCGTGGCATACGACCAGCAAAGCGGTCAAGTCGGCGTTGCTGTACAATCACACTGGTTTTCGGTCGGCTCAATAGTTTGCTGGGCTGAGCCGGGCGTGGGAGCGGTAGCCACACAATCATTAGTGAATGTCTCCTTTGGGCCGCGTACTCTTGAACTATTGAAAAAAGGCTCCTCTGTGCAGGAAGCACTGCAGGAATTAATTAATAGCGATGAGGGACGCGATTTCAGACAACTCGCCATTATAGACGCCAACGGCCGCGTGGCGACGCATACCGGAGAAAAGTACATCGCCGACGCCGGACACATAATCGGCAAAAATTATTCGGTTCAGGCTAATATGATGCTGAACAAAGAAGTTGTTCCGGCCATGTCAAAAGCTTTCGAACAGAGCAGCGGCCCGCTGGCCGAACGCATGTTGGCGGCTTTGCAGGCGGCACAAGAAGCCGGAGGCGATATCCGGGGACAGCAATCAGCGACAATTTTAATCGTGCGTGCCAAAGCAACAGGAAAAATTTGGGAAGACCTTTTAATCGACTTGCGAGTCGAGGACCATCCCAATGCGGTCAAAGAGCTTGCCCGGGTTCTGGCGGTCTTCCGCGCCTACGAACATATGAATAACGGCGACCTGGCCCTTGAAAAAGGGGACGAAAAAGCAGCGCAGCAAGAATACGGTGCAGCGGAAAAGATGTTTCCCAACAATATTGAGATGAAATTCTGGCACGCTGTCGCACTGGTTAACATCAACAAAGTTGATTTGGCCTTACCCATTTTTAAGAAAGTTTTTACTGAAGACAAAAAATATATCGAATTGACGAGGCGCATCGTGTCCAACGGCCTGTTAAAGGCGGACCAGGTAACCGTGCAGAAGATTTTCACTTATTAAAACTTTCACAACTTACTGGCTTGCATCCGCCGTGCTATTTGCGACGTACTTTGACGTCAACGTATTTAACGCCCCATTGCAGGGCCTCTTCGTGAGTGTGGAAAAATAAATCAAGGCGGTCTCCACGGATTGCGCCGCCTCTGTCGAGCACTTTTATAGGCTGGTCGTTGTTGTAGCCTGTAACAATCATCTCGGTGCCGAAATGATATTGCCGGTCAGACGCCGCGAAGACATCACCCGGGCGTATTCTGTGACCGCAAGCTGTCACGCCATCTGAGTATTCGCCGCAACACTTTTGACACGGGCAATAGGCCGTTACACGCATCCGTACAGTTTGCCACTCGTCGGACCGCGAGAGAGACTCGATCCTGGATTTCCGGTTCTCGACGGGTACCTCCACAGGACGCCTAACGGCGGAGCTATGAGTATCTAAAATCGAAGGGACATCTTTCTCTGTGGCGGTCGTACTGAGCAGGAGCAGCGGTCTGTTCGCCTTTGTATGTGCTATGCAGACGATGCAGCCCAGGATGCAGATGACCACAGCTAAACGGATGATAGATGAGGTGACAGTTGACTTTGGAAAAACTTTCCTGATACGTTTGAACGCTGCCCTTTTCAAAAACACCCACCTCGCACTCAGATTGTTTAGATTTGCAGCCCGCCTCTGGCGTGATTAATCCGATTCCTTTTGGTTAAACTACCCCCCATCTCCGAACTATTGGTAAGATTGTATCACAAAGGCCGTTTCAATACAAGGAAATAGCGGTCAAAACCGCCTATCACAGGTTTTTAAGTGAAAGATGAAAGGTTTTATGGGTCAGTGAGGAAAAGATTTTGGGCCCCAATTCATAGGGGCTTTGCTAGCGCAACAAAAAAGGCCTCAACCCGCCTCAGACAGGTCAAAGCCCTTTTGATTCAGCAAAACAAAAAATTAAAGACTAAAATGTAAAATTGAAGAGGTTATCCCAACTTGTCAGGACTCCTTAATTTTGATTTTTATTCCAGTACCTGCACTTGTGAAAGGCCCGGCATCAATAAGCTATACGTCAATATCACATCACCATCGCGCAAACGAATACAGCCTCGTGAACCTGCAGTGCCGATTTGTTCCGGTTTTGTTGTACCGTGAATGGCAAAGCCAAGCCTGCCTTTGGCCTGGCCTTCGGTACCTTCCAGTGCTATCCATCTTGAGCCTAAAGGATAATCAGGATCACCAGCTTCGTATCTTTTGAAGGTATCCGGATCGGTCCAGGGAGGTGATATCATTTTGCCGCCTGGCTTGACAACCCAAAGTCCTGTTGGTGTTTCCCTGCCGGGCTTGCCCAGCCCCACAGGAAAACTTTTAATAAAGGTGTCCTGAAGATACAAGTCCATCGTGAAAGTTGAACAATATATCCTGACATGAAACGGGCCATTGATTACTTTTATCGTCTCTCCTGCCTTGAGCAACTCAGGAGAATGAATCTTGTTAACCTCCTTGAGAATCTCCCATGGCACTTTGTGTTGCTCGCCGATTGTACTAAGCAGGTCGCCCGGCTTGACATCATAATTGCTACATAGCCTATCCTGGGGAAATACAGTTCTGCTAAACAGCCATATGTCGGCAAGCTCAGAAAGCTGCCGTTTAATAGCAGTTCGCTGCTCCTTGTTCATAGGCATTGACAACACCTGATTAAGCCTGTCACGTACTTCTACAATCCTGCCTGGTTCCGTATCAATCAGTGCCATAGCTTCGTCTATGCGTTGTGCTACCTCGGGATTGGGTTCGCAGGTACCCTCAGGTGTGATTTCAGACAACTTTAATTCAAGATGGGATTTTGGCTCCGGCGTCGATTCTACAGGCACGAACGAGCTTGTTTGGTTCTCTACATTAGTGTTGGCTAAAGCCGCAGAAGTTTCGGCTTTGTTATTGCCGAGAAAATGACGACCATAGATAAAAACAATCGCGACGACAATAATCACTAACACCGGAATAATGTTTGTCCGCTTTCGGATTCGGCCTCTTCGCCTGTTATAAAAACGAGAAGGATAACGAGCCATATCACTCTCCTTGCTATTTGTTAAAATACATTACTTTTTCATGTTCACACTTACACTTATCGGTCAATGCCTACAACTACTGTATAGCCCATAAGCCCACATTGCCCTTAGCTACCCTTGTGGATTCATTATGATTACCTCTACATTCTTTAGGCTGTCTATATCACAAGCAGGTTTGACCGTTATATCCCAGAATAAAGGATTCTCATCGTCCTTTTCATAGTGGGCCACCGTTCCTGCAATCACAGGGGTGTCGAGTAAGCCAGGCTTTCTTTGGGCCCAAATCATGTCTCCGATTTTGATTTTGTATTTTATCGGGAGAAGCTGGAGCTTGGCGGAACTGTTGCCGGTGCCCTGCATTATTTTGTCCGCATCTAATTCTGCTATCTTTGTTGCTATCCTGGATGTGGGGTCCGTAATTAACTTGACCTGGGCTGCGCGAGAGCCAACCTCGCATATTGTTCCGACAACACCGTTGTTGGCAAGAACAAACTGCCCCTTAGCCAAGCCATCGTCTTCGCCGCGGTTGATAACAAGCCTGTCTTGCGACCTGCCATAGGCTGTAATAACATCAGCAAATACAAATTTAGAGCCCTTCCAGACAGGTCTATCACGGAATTCCGATAGCTGCTCAACTTTTTGCCGCTCTCGACGCAACCACTCTATAACATTTGCAAGATGGTTCCTCAGTCTCACGTACTCTCCGGCGCTTACCAAATCCTTATTAGAGAGCTCAAAACATTCTAAAAGCGATATGTTTCTGCAGATGCTTAAAGGCCGATGAAAAGCGCAAGCAAAAGCAATCTGAATTCTACTTGTCAGAGCCTGTGGGACACAGAATAAAATAAGTCCCGCTAACAGAAATGAGACAAATGACATGCTTCTGGCGCAGCTGGCTCGCTTCTTGGCCATATACATATAATCTGTTCCACCGGTTATGCGCCAATTACCACTTTTCATTACCACTCACACTCGCTACAGCCACTGTATCTTTCCACAACTGTATATTTTCCAGATACATGCTGGTGCCAAGAGCCACACAGGACAGCGGGTTTTGAACTCTTTGGACCTGCAAGCCGGTTGCATCTGCCAGCACCGAATCCATTCCTCGCAGCAATGACCCGCCCCCGCAAATGTGTATTCCGTTGTCAACCAAATCTGCGGCTAACTCAGGCTCGACTTTTTCCAGTGTCGCTTTAACTGCATCTACTATTACCATGACAGGACCACGCATGGCCTGACGAACTTCCGCACTCGTTACAACAACTTTTCTTGGCAGGCCCGAAGTAATGTCCCTGCCGGCTATCTCCATTGTCAGTTCCCCTTTCAGTGGAATGACGGAGCCGATTTCGATCTTGACTTTTTCGGCTCTGGCCTCACCTATCAGCAGGTTGTACGTTCTTTTAAGATGGTTGATAATGGATTCATCTATATCGTTACCGCCAATGCGGATCGACTGAGCAGTGGCGATATCGCCCAGGCTCATTATGGCCATTTCTGTTGTCCCTCCTCCAATATCAACAATCATTGAAGCGGTAGGTTCCCCGATGGGTAATCCCGCGCCGATACCTGCTGCCATTGGTTCATCAATCAAATAGATTTTTCGGGTACCTATCCGTTCAGCAATCTCTATGACGGCTTGGCGCTCTACCTGTGTCGTTCCGCTTGGCACAGCTATGGCCACTCGGAACCTGACCGGCCTGACAAAGCCGGGTTTAACCACGTCCAATCCCACGAAGGAGGATTTTATCCTGTCCAGGCTCTCGGCCTGGTCGCCCTGGCCATGCCGGACTTTTCGGACATAATATCTCAACATCACCTCGGTGATTTCGAAGTCGCTGATTACACCGTTTTTCAAAGGCTTTATTGCGCTAATCGAGCCGGGCGTTTTGCCCAGCATTTCACGCGCAGCAAAGCCAACTGCCTGACCATTGTTCACAACGATATTGGTTCCTTTGCGAACTGCAACTACCGAGGGTTCATTAAGGACGATACCTTTATCACGAACACATATCAAAGTAGTGCAAGTACCCAGATCAATGCCAATATCCAGAGTGAACCATCCTGAAAGAGTATCCAACAACATTTTTTAATTCCTTACGTACTATACGCTATACACTAATAGAAGCTATCGCCAGTCACCGGGATAGTAAATGGATCCAAACTTAATGTCGAATCTCCTGCACAGCCCTTCCACCAGCGCCTCCGTCCTTTTTATCTGCATGTCAGTTAGACGATTGCTTTTACCGTCGGCTATAACATAAATGCAGATAGTCTTTCCACTCCTGGCTATTTGCGGTTCCGGGTCCGGTGATTCGAAATTGACCGGCTGTTGTTTTTCCCATTTCTCAGTTCGTTGAATTTGACCGTCGTCGCCGCCGAAGCCGTTACAGATAATAAAATGACAGTCCATATCTTCGGGAGCAGCCTGGCCAGCTAACAATGCTGACGGTTGACTGTTGCCGGACCTGGCGCCACCATAATAAACCTGGATGCGGTTCCAGTGGTTGGCGGCTTGAGTAACACGGGAGGAAATAGCCTCTTCTACAGGGACGAGCTGACGATACTGTGCCAGACAAAACGCGCCAACGGGGAGAGGATTATTACCGATCGCCTTTAAAACTATCATTCCGGTCGTCATTGAAACCAGTAATGCCGCAAAGACTTTTGCTTGCCGCGACCTTCCTGAAACCATTCGGCACTCGCTGCTATCGGCTCGTTGCTGGTGATCCGTCGTTAGGCAATTTACGATTAGCCAGCTCCAAAATTTTGTATGATGGGACTCCGCATTCATATTGATATAACCAGTCTTATAAAAGAGCCACTTTATGCAGGCTGCCCGCCCACGTACGATTGCTAAAACGCACCCCCAAATGTGGTATTTTTTATGGGAACCGTTAAGTTTACAGGTCCTACTTATAATTCCGCCATCGACTGCTATCGGCCTTATAAAAGAATTACTTAATTTAGTTTATCCTTCTATGCACGATAGCTAAAATACATCCCCCAATTATGGCGTTATTATGGGAACCATGAAGTTTGCAAGTCCTATATGAAGGCGGTCACAATAAACGGTGAATACAAAATATCAAAAAATGGATGTTGAGTGTCGAATTATGTACTGAGAATGATTAAAATAACCGCCGGAGAAATCCGTGAAAAACCTTTTAAAGAGATGATGAGCCGAGCTCTATCCTAATCTTCCGACCTCTAACGGCTGTGCCGTTCGTAGCGCCTTGCTAGAACGACTGTGCCATTCATATCGCTTCGAAGAACGGCCTGCCGTTCGTAGCAGAGCGAAGAACGGAGAGGGCGGGATTCGAACCCGCGGTAGGGACAAGCCCTACACAGCCTTTCCAAGGCTGCTCGATAAGCCACTCTGACACCTCTCCAATATTGGTTAAATGGTAATTGGTTATTGGTAATTGGTTATTGGTTATTGGTTATTATTGTAATCCCTTTTATGAAGTTTTTTATAAAAGAGCTACCTGATTTTTATGACGCAAGTATAACGACAGAATAAATGCCCTGCAATTGTAATCTGTATCGCAGATTAGGATTTGTCATCAGCAGATATTTCTTAAAAAAATGAACCACTCAGTAACGAAGATAGACTATGATAGATAGAAGTGGATAAACCAGTTGAACAAATCATCGATGAAATATTGGTAATGGACTGTCAAAGCGGCCGAGCCAAAGCTCTCGAATTGCTTGTCACGCGCTGGCAGAAACGGCTCTGGCAGTATGCATATAACCTAACAGAGAACACCGAGGCAGCATGGGACATAACACAAGATAGTTGGCTGGGTATTATAAAAGGTTTGAGGAAATTAAATGACCCCGCAAATTTCAAAGCCTGGGCGTACAGAATAATAACAAACAAATCGATTGACTGGATTAAAAAAAGTAAATCTGTAAAACAGACGAGTATCGAAGAAATACAAGACCCTCAACAACAAAAAAAAAGATATAGGAATTAAAGAGCTGCTGGAAAAAATCCTTGTGTCCTTTTAATATTGAATAAATTTATGCTGTCTTGCCGATAT
>CAZQKO010000039.1:0-16684 GCA_964593945.1 uncultured Pirellulales bacterium
CAGCGATTATTTCTTTTGCGATTCGATAGCTTTTGAAAAATGTGGTGCAAAAGCTAAGCAGTTTGCCAGGCCGAAAGCCGAGACCTTTTGCGGGAAGTGTTGTATATTCGAGTCCAGCCTGTTGAAGGATGTGTGCATCGATGCTGCGGTTGCTGCAGAAAAAATGTATTTGGGCTGTCGGCTCAAGCTTTACAATTTGCTCAGCCACAGCGATAGCGGGATAGATATGTCCGCCTGTCCCTCCGCCAGCAAAGAAAAAACATCTACCGCTCATTACTTAAGCATCCTGCTATTTTAGAAATTAAAAAACAGTCCAAAATCAGCCGATCCGCCAGAGGCCTGCCTTCGCCGAAGCGGCTCCTGCCCGCCGTACACTCTGGGCAGGCGGGACGCGCAGGCAGGCGGATGAGTATATGGACTTGTACGCCGTAGGCGTATTATAGTACGGGGCACGGTAGTAGTAAAGATTTACCCGCCATTTGTGTGGCGGGCCAGCCTGCTCTGAGCAAAACTGCGCCTCAAAAACCATTGCTATCGACAGGAAGTTTAGAAACGTAATCAATGGCTGCCTGGCAAATGATTCGTAATAGCGCCGAAGCAAAAGTAAACTGGCGATTCACTACTGAGTATGCTCGGATAAAACTAAAGAAATTATATCCATCAATTGAAACGCAACAAAGCACTAGTCCCATCTATGAAATGGCCTACAATATCATCGCCGTCAATACTGTATGCTAAGGTTGACCTTGCCTTGAGATAATCAAGATTAGTCCAGTTTGTCTCAACATATAAAAATTATGCATCTGTTTGGATGTATCCCATTGACTAATGCACCATTTTGGTAAAGTCGTTTCGATTTATTAAATAAAACACTTGTGTGAATGAACTACCAACCTTTACTATACGTTTATCTCCTGTTTATATTGGATTTTATTTAGCAAGACAATTATACCCAGTTCTGAAGATACTTCTCATTAACTTTCCAATTTGTTATTTTGGACAAGTTTGGTCTATAATCTCATTTAATCTACGTGCTCTCAAACAGGAGGAGACATCCCATAGAGTCTTTAAAATAACAATCTGCCTTCTGATTCTTTCTCTACGTGCAGATGGAACTGGACAGAACATTGAGGCTGCACTTTTATCAAACTGAAAATCATACCATTTATCATAACCTGAAGGAAGCGTATAGTCGATGTCCTTTGTGTCAGGTTTTCTTATAAGATGAACAGCCAGATTCTCTCCCATTTTGACCCTTGATATATATGTACTCAGAACTGCAGAAACAAGGAGTAGCGAATCTAAGCCAGCTTCTTCATTACCAATCGTTGATGTCTTATCCGGACATTCCGGGGATTGAATGTGAAGTCCACCGCACATCGCCCTGATGATAGGGCGTCCACTTTCTAATCCCAACCGACTACATTCTCTGACGTATTTATCATTAATGTCAAAAGGACATGATGAATTTCTTTCCCAACAGAGATCTTTTTTATACTTGGCTATAATATCATCAGCTTGCTCTTTAACATAGGGCATCATTTGTATCAGTTCAGGGTATATACGATAAAATTGATTTTCACAAAGAGACATGACACTATCAGCGTTAGTTCCTTTCCAAAGACGATCATACTCAGAAAAGTAATGTCCAAAACTCCCTATCATAGAATTGAATCTTTCAAAGCATTCCGTTAAAAACTTTCTTTTTCGAAAAAACTGATTGAAAAAGCCGGCTTTTTGATAATCTTGAACAGAGTCCTGAATTATGAAAAGCCTTATTAACACATCGACAAACCTTGCAACAGTCTCGGCATCATCGACACCGACACTTATCAAACTTTTTGAATAGCTGCCTATATGATCGTAAATGAAAGCATTTGTGTCTGATGCAAATAAGATAGTTTTTGTAAGCAATCCCGCAAATATATCACCAACCCTGTCTTTCATTGCCGTTCCCATGTTGTCATATATCTCTTTGTAAGGACCGGTATTTGGTGGAGTAAACGCAAAATGGAACGCTTCATGCATATTGTCACAATAGCTGGCGGGATGGAGAATATGGGATATGTCAACATCGAGAAAAGCTAACATTATCGATTGCTCCTCACCAAATTGAAATGAGTAGCACCTGGCTCCTGGTGTAAATCCGATGCGAGTTACACACCCAACTGTATCCCTGGGTATACTTGTTTTAACTTCCTCATTTTCGATGGCTCTTATTCCAGAGTACTTTCGAACCAGGCCGAGTCCACATTTAACAGCGGCATCAGCAGAAAGTAGTATCTGGTTTATACTTCCTCTAAAATCAACACACATCTCTCGAATATATGTCTCCGGATAGCCTCTTGATACTCGGTGCATTAAAGCATTATTCAAGGCCTCAGCAAACATGGACAACTGAATCACACGTTTTTCATCAATATAACCAAGGCCATAAAAACCATCTCTTTCCCTATGTCTAATTTTTGGGAGTGCCTCAGTCAGAAGTTTATGGAAAGTGGCAAAGGCGTCATATAGATCAATTACTGATTCGAACAAGAATGGATCTCGTATTATAATGGCAAAATCTTGATAGAGATTTTCTATCGTTCTTCTTAGAGAAACAGGCACCCCAAGCTCACGGTGTTTTTTGGCGAGCTCGTCAAGATTTAGCCGTCCACATTTCAGTCCTATTCGCTTCCCATCAGGCTTATTTTTAAACAGCCCATCGTGGATATTCTTGAGTAATTCTTCTAAATATGATTTGTGTCCGGCAGCCACTTGGCCGCACGCAAGATCTCGTCCTCCCTTTATCATCTTCGGCACCGGAATTGTCATTGATGTTACAATATCGACAATATCACGGCCATGGTCACCGTCTCGTTTCATTCTTCTGAATTTTAAAACATTTGTTAGTATTAGACTAAGCACGCTTGTCAAGGGCATTAGTGAGAATCTTTCCTCTTGTCCGTACATGAACTGCAAATCTTCGGTACCAATATGACAGCGGTGGTAAAAGCTTTTATTTATTTGTACTTGAGTTTGATTTTCCAAATTGCCTTTAAAATCATGTTCGACCTCTAATCGATGGCCGGGTGATATCTGTATCTTGGAAATAGTCTCAACCAATCCATTACAAGGGTATTTTTCAGGATTGAAAAGTGCCCCTGGTGCTACTCCTAATGTCGTTCGTGTCCAACTAAACAAGTGGTTGTTTCTGATGGCTTCGGCACTACTCGCATTACCTTTATGCTGTGGCTGCTTAGCATTACCAAACGTACTCCGGTATAATTTACTTCTCAAGAGCAGCTCTTCTACATTCTTATCAACCTCAAATATATCGCTAAAAATTAAAGACCTTAAAACTGATAAAAGTAAAATACCAACAGAATAATTGGAGCAGAAACAGAGTGTACCGATCTCTTCCTGTCCCTGGAGATCAATGAAGTTAAACTTCACATTTTCAATGTCATCTTTTTTAACCATCTTGCGCAAGGTACTGTCATCACTATACCTCTGTTGTAACTCTTCAATAATTTCCTGGATTTTCACAGCCATAGTCTTGAAAATTGCCTGCTGAAAATATAAGCCGTGTCCAAGTGTAGCCATCGCATTTAACTTATATTTTGAGAAGATTAATAAAGGTGTTTCTTTCTGGAAACCATGCATATATTGTTTGAGATTATTCTGCTGTTCTAATTTTATTTGAAGTAGTTTGTCTAAATCCCAGAGTGTTTTTGAAGTAGATTTTGTAATACTGTCGATAGAGGGACAGAAGCCTATGCACAATTCTGCGACACTTGTCTCGATTTCAGCTGTGAGGCGATGCACTGAATCGAAATCATCTAACAATACGATCGATAGATCATCTGCATCTCCCAAAGGGAAATAGTTTATGGGATTGAAAATAAAGTCCGCAACTTGATCATTTTTTGAATTCCGATTCGCATCTTCGAATTTCGAGTAGTTCTCATTTATGCCTTTCTTGAATTTGTTACAACTTTCATAAAAATCTCGTTGATTCTTTAAGAATCCTTTTTTTTCCTCTTCAGTGATTAATGACTGGTCATTGGGAGGAAATCGCCTTCTTGACCATTCAGCATCCATAGAACAGATCAATACAATATAATCATGATATGCTAAATCACTGAGCATTGAACATCTTGTTGAAATATCAGCCACATTCATTTTAATCACTTTCCTTTGCTCTGCTGCAATTAAGATGATGACGAAGTTTTTCAATCTCTAAAACTGTTTCTTTCTCTTTACAGACCTCATTAAGCATTCCCCATCTAGCAGCGACCATTATGCTTGGTCGCGAGTATAAGGGGAAAATCACGGGATGTGGTCCTTCTATTTTCTGGAAAATCTGTAACCAATTGAGACAAAAATACGATAAGAAGCCTATGACCAATAGAAATATAGCGACAAACTTGCTGTCTGGGACGGCAAAAAATAGCATAAGTGACAGTAAGACCAGAAACACAAAATAAAAGACGCGTCCTGTTTTTATTAATCTTTTTTCCCAATCAGCACTACTCAAGACATTCCTCCGCTAAAACACTTAAGAACTAAAAGCCACTCGTTCGACAAAAACATGAATTGAGAAACACAAGAAAACTGCTATAAGAACGAACTGTGTTGATATCTCCAATACAGTTTTAGGCTGCCATTGACCTCTTCCTTTTTTAATCGCAGTAAATGCTAAAATCGTATAGAGAGCTACTCCAAGTATCATCCAAATTAGAGAGGCCAACATGAATATTACTAGAAGATAATTTTGCTTTTCATTAAGCGCTGTCATATTAGAAAGAAGTTTTCCAAATCCAGAACCACATATGGCCATGCTAAAGAAGAATAGGCTACCGTTCATAAAAAGTGGCTTAAGATCAACCCAGACAATACTACCTTTATACATTTTATAGATTATGCAGAAAAGAGGAAAGTGTATCAGACCCAGCACAACGCTGCATCCAAACCAAATCAGACAGGACATGAAAAGATCCACAACTATTCTCCCTTCATAATAACAATCATGCAATACTGTATCTATATCTCGCGCAATAAATTGTGTCAACTAAAACCCCTTTCACTTGTAAAACAGTTACAAGGTACATAGCCACATCTGCCATAATATCTCGTAAAGCCATCGGATGAGGTGCTAACAATACTATTACTAAAAAAACAATCGAACTTCTTCTCATCATACCTCTCATTCCATTTATCAAACCATCTTCTTAGACAAATTTTCACTATGAGAGAACAGTTCGAAAGCAATATGCTAAAGGTTGTTTATCTGCACTTTCCTTGTATAGTCATTTGACTATACACTAAAATAAGTGGAATTGTCAACAGAAAATCCTGAAGAAATGGATTGCCGGGCGGCAATGGAGGTCTGGCCGGAAATACTCAGGGCAAGAGTTTTTATTTGAGCTGGTAGCAAAATCGTTCTCTAAAAATACAATACCTACATGAAAAATGCGGGCTGATACAAAAAAACAGGGCCCCCCTTCTTGCTTTCGCAAGAAAGCAGGGGGCCCCAAATTTGCACTACTTTACAGTAGTAAAAAGAACCAAGGCTTCGACCCCGATAAATCGGGACCGAACGTCCTGTTTATTCTACAGGCTCGGGCAATTTCAACCCGATATCATCAATGTACAAATCACCTGAACTGCCAGCCTGTGGAGTGGTCCTATCACCCACGCCAATGTACATCGCCTTGACACTGGATAGATTCACGCCGGTAAAGTCTGTCAGCGGTATATTCCACTCCGTCCAGCTTCCTATGGCTGTTGCAGCCGGGTCTGAATTATTGACCACTGCACTGCTGCCGGTGCTATCCTCCAGAACAACATACATCGGCTCACCAATGTTGCTTTCTATGCCGATGTCCTGCGACTGCCACTGGCCTGTAACTGTGGAGGGCAGGGTAACATTGGAAAATTCGGCTGTACAGGTTGCATCGACGTTATGGCTTGTCAGGCACAAGCCTACATATACATCCGCAAGCATGGGTATCGTTATCGGTACACCCAGCAACTCCCAGGAACTTCCATTAGCTGAATACTCGGCTGTAAAGTTGTTGCCGTTACGAGTCAATCTCACCCATTGTGGAGCGGTGATCTCAGCTTGCACGGCTTCCTCTAAGCTATCTCCGCCTGCTGCAGCACGGTACTCGAAGGCAACTCCATTACCCGGTGTGACGACAACTATAGCGTGTGCGGAATCTGCATCCAATGAATTGCGGATCATAACTCCCGCCTTGGCCCAGGGGTCGGTGTTAGTGATGCTGACGACCTTCGCTGCTATACTGCCTTCGCCGGAGAGCCGCTTATAGGCAAAGTGAAACTCGTCAGCCGTACCCCATATATCCACACCACCAGCAGTCATCGTAATCGGTGGCCCTTCTGTAAAGCTGCCAACAGATGCCGGTACGCCTCTGAACCATAGCGCCAAAGATTCAACACTTTTTTCGGTCCAGTCCTGTGCAACCTCCCACCGGCGATCGGCTTCAGAATAAAGCAGTGTCCCGCTCTTCTCGTAGCTGGTGCCCTCATTTACGGTACCATCGTTGTCGTAATGCATGTACATGGCCTGAGAGCCGCCGTTAACTATAGTTCGCTCAGCATACGGGGGATCAAAGTAACCCACAGTCATGCCGGTATTATTCACAAAGTAATCACCCCAGGTATCATATATCCGATTATCGACATCGTCATAGTCTTCAAAGTCATCCACAATAAGATAATCAGCTACCGTGAAGCTCCATGTTCTGCCTTTGCTGACGCTTTCATCGTTATTGACCTCATCGATCCGCCAGTAGTAAACCTGGTTAGGCTCTACGCCTTCGGGTGGTGTGTAACTGTTAGGATCATGTCGGCCCTGATATATACCCGTGGTATCGGATGTATCAGCACTTTCCACAGCGAGTTCATCGGTGCCTAAATAAACATCATGCTGAGCTGCCTTTTCTCCGGGTGTCCAGCTAAGGTGTAACGCCTTTTCTACATCCGTTAATGCTGTATTAGCCGGCATCGGATTCCAGGCAAGCAGCGGGTCACCTCTCATGGCCTCAAAAATCTCGTCCTGCGTCAACGCATAATTATAAATTCTGAAATCGTCCAAAGCGCCCATATAGTATGCATCAATAGCATATTGTGACCTGCCGAGCCAGTTGTTGGTGGTATTACCCAGATCGCTTGGAGTCAGGGCAGTGGTGCCGGTCGCGACTTCCTCGTCATCGAGGTAAAGGACAATAGTGCCGGTGTCTGCATCGATTGTCACGGCTACATGGTGCCAACCACTTGGTAGTGTATCGGGCGCAGTTACCTGGTCCTCAGCACCCCCACCGCCCGTGGTGATGGCAAAACGCATTGGATCGACAAAGTAGATTCGGGGTGTTAAAAACATATAAAAATTCGGATCGTTGCCGAAATCGAACAAATGCTGCCAAGCGCCACCGGAGTTGGCGAAGTCCGTCCATGTCATGATGGAACAACTGGAAAGCTGCGCGATGACCGAGCCGATGGGTAGCTCAACATAATCTTCGCGTCCGTCAAGTTCCAATGCGCCGCCGTCATACCCAGCTATCCACTGAGGATTACCTATCGATGTGCCATGATGGTTATAGCCGGACGAATCAATAACATTAGTTCCGTAACTGATACCATCGAGCTTCCACCACCCGACCAGATTCGGACTGTAAATGGATATTTCGTGCAAAGTCTTGAAACTCCAGACATCACCTTTATGCTTCGTAAATCTATCTGCTTCCACCTCATCAATCCGCCAGTAGTAAGTTTTGTCCTTTTCGAGGGTCCCAGGCTCGTAAGTTGTTTCCGACTGGGTACCCTTAAACTCGGGCGAACCTGTAGTTGCATTAGCCACGGCGGTTTCGTCTGTGCCGAAGTACACATCGTGCCGAGATGCTGTTGAACCTGCTCCCCAGCTAAGGTCTGTGTCACTAAGCACGCCTCGAGCACCATCTGGCGGTCCGGGATTCCAGGCGGTAAAGGATGTTGCTGTAAAGCTCCAGACATCGCCTTCGTGAATCGTAGTACCGTCGGCTTCGATCTCATCGACCCGCCAGTAATAAGTTGTACCTGGAACCAAGCCGGGAGAACTGTACGTAGTAAGCGCTTGGCGGCCTTGATACTCAGCCTCACCTGGTGTTGGATTGGTGCCGAAGTATACATCGTGCAAGGCTGCGGTTTCGCCTGCGGTCCACTCAAGAAGCGGTGATATCACACCTTCAGCACCATCAGCCGGAACCGGATCATAGGCTTTTAGCTTTACTATAGTCTCAAGTCTGAATTGATCGTACGCTACATAACCAAGAGTAGTGTTATACGTTGCATGGCGAAGCCCAACCATCAGCGGCAAACCGTCAAAATCGTCCCGCGTCTTAGGTGAGCAGCTTATCTCAGTCCAGTTTATACCATCGGTACTGGTCCTGAAATGGAAGGTATTACCTTCACGCTCGAGCTGAAGCCATAGGTCTGAGTCCCATTCTTTGCCGTTATTACATCCCCAGGCCTCGTTGCGCACACCGTCGTCGTTCATCCAGAGAAAATTTCCACAACCCCATATTGGGAAGTAATCTATGGAGACCCAGTCTTCACCGTCACCGGCATCATCGAGATAAGCTCTGGCCATTAGACCACCATCGTTATGATAGACTATGGCAGTTGGAGTACCAGCATAATCCGTGATTTTGACTGAGGCGATGAAATCGGCCTGTACGACCTTGAACAGAAACGGTCCCAGCGGACTGCTGTTGTCAGACCAGTACCCGCCCTGTGAGCTCATGAACAGTTGGCCCTCACGATCGATGGATGCATTGAGAGATTCAATAGTTTCACCCGGAAACAGACCGAAAAAGTCGTCCCAGATGGTTCCTTCAACGCCATCAGTAATGTAGTCATGGGGCGTGTCGAAATTATCAATGAACACTTCCGCCTGTACCATGGTGCTCACAGCCAGCATCAAAAGAACACCAGCCAAATAGAATAGTTTCTTATACATAATATTCCTCCTTTAAACAATTAAACTCTCAATAATCGTGCCTTGGCCACACGCTAAAGCACTCGTTATCTTCAACAAACCCCTACTTTCTTGCCCCCGCGGAAGCGGAGAGTAAGAATGGGGGCAAGCATCCGGATTTTTAGATTCGTAGGGTATGCAACGCACATCGCTGCTACTCTTTGTAGTATATTACGAAGCATGAGTTACAAATGGTGGCAGACCTGCCTTCGCCGAAGCGGCTACGCGCAGGCAGGCTTCGGCGAGCCAGCCGAGCTGTGCCCACCCTACCTCTGATTTTCTACCTCCTTCCACTAAAAGCCCAATAGTGGGCTTTTAATTGAGATATAAATATATATTCTCCCCCGGACAAAAAATGCCCTTATTTTGCGAGATCAGTCAACCTGCTATATTGGATTTTGAATGAAAACAGTGCCCAGGCAATCAAATTTTATTTACTCTAACCATATAATTTATACCAAATCAGGCACATACAATTCAAGGAAAATTTTTATTAAACATCCGTGTTGTCATGCATACAGCTTTGGTCTGCGGAGGACGGGTCGCTACAAAGCACAAGCTTTAGGATAATTATACTTAGAGCCTATCCGAATAACCGGGTCGTTATGAGGCCGAGCGAAAAGTTCAAGGCCAAGGCGGCAGGCCAAAAAGGCTCGGAGGCGTGGTTTACTCCACGTTGAGAACGTTTTTGACCGACAACGCAGGCATCGGGCTTTGCAGCCGGCCGCAATAGAGCGGGTTATTTGGATAGGTTCTTAGGATCAAGAGTTGACATTACGCGTTATCAAGGGTATTTTTTGATGCCGTGCCTGTCCCTTCGGCAGGCTCAGGGCCTGACCTGAGCTGGGTCGAAGGAATGGATAAACCAGTTCAAAAATAGGTGGTCTTCCTACAGATTTGACAGGCCTGCCCTGAGCCTGTCGAAGGGAAGGAGTGGATACAGACTATGAAATCTTCATTTAGGCTTAGAAATATCATAAAGATAAGTTTACTCGCTGCAGCACTTTTAGCTGGTGAAAATCCTGTCCTGCCTGCCCCGCCTGTCCTGAGCGCAGCCGAAGGGAGCAAAGTCAAAGTATTAATTGCTCAAAGCAGGCGAACGGACAACATGAGTGCGTCGAATGCTACTATGCAAAGCGGTGCTTCATCACGAAGTACAAGTCGACGCGAAACCCAAGCAAATAAGGTCTTTAAGGACCGTATTGTTCCTCACTGGTTTGTCCACAAAACACCTGACGGTGCTGAGGATACGTGTTTCTGGTATCGAAACGACCTTAAAGGCGATACCAAGGAATTTATCCTGGTCAATGCCGAACGCGGAACGCGTCAGGCGGCGTTTGACCATCAAAAGCTGGCCTCGGCTTTATCTAAAGCGACGGGTGTCGAATACGAGGCCGATCGGCTGCCTTTCAAAACAATCGAGTTTATGGACGAAGGTAAGGCCATCCGGTTCAAGTTTGCCCCTTCAACAGGGTCAGAGCAGGCTCTGAGCGAGGATTCCAGCGGAGAGGGGACCCAAGCCGAAGGGGAGAAAGAGACAACCTGGAAATGTGACCTGTCATCCTATGAATGCACCAAGACCGAAGCATCCGCCACCTTGGATGCAGAGGACCAAGCTGAGTCCCGATTCGGTCGGGGCAGATTCGGGCGGAGGCAACGGTCCGCCTCCGGCGGTTTTGGCCAGCGGCGGGGCGAACTTGGTGAACCAGTCCGTTCTCCCGATGGCAGATGGTCGGCATTTGTCAAAAACAACAATGTCTTCGTCCGTTCCGAAGACAACAGTGAGGAAACTCAGCTCAGTCAAGACGGAAGAGTTGGTGCCTCTTACGGAATGCTCTCGTGGGCCCCTGATTCGCAGAGCCTGGTGGCCTTTCGCATCGAGCCGGGCGACAAAAAAGAGGTGTACCTGGTCGAATCGTCACCATCCGGCGGCGGACGGGCCAAGCTACACAGCCGTCCCTATACACTGCCGGGCGATAAGCTCACGGCCTACGATCTGAATCTTTTCGATATAGATACTCAAAAGCAAATCAAGCCCGATATTGATAAGTTAGAGTTGGATTGGGAGGTTCCGCGTTTGCATTGGAAGAAAGACCAACGTCACTTTGCGTATGAAAAAGTCGATCGGTGTCACCAGCGTTTCCGAGTCATTGAGGTTGACTCCCACACCGGAGACGCCCGCAACCTCATCGACGAGAAGACCGAGACCTTTATCTGGACCGCCCATACGGAAAATCTGAGATTGAGTTTAGTAAACTGGCTGGATAATACCGATGAAATAATTTACGTCTCTGAGCGCGACGGCTGGCGACATCTTTATCTAATCGACGCAAATGAAGGAAAAGTCAAGAATCAGATAACCTCAGGCGAGTGGGTAGTGCGCGGCATTGACCAAATCGATGAGGAGAAACGGCAAATCTGGTTTAACGCCAGCGGCAGAAATCCGGATCAGGACCCGTACTTTATCCATTACTACCGCATCAACTTCGACGGCACCGGCCTTGTGGCGCTGACCGAGGATAACGGCAACCACTTTATTCAATACTCACCGGACCGGAAATACATCATCGACACTTACTCGCGTGTGGACATGGCACCGATACATGAGTTGCGGCGGACTTCAGATGGCAGCCTGGTCTGCGAACTGGAGAGGACAGACATCACTGAGCTGGTGGCTACGGGTTGGAAGCCGCCAGAGGTGTTTGTTGCCAAGGGCCGTGACGGCAAAACTGACATCTGGGGCATCATTTGCAGACCACCCGACTTCTCCACAGGACGCCTTACGGCGGACCCGGACAAGAAGTACCCGGTCATCGAACAGATATATGCCGGGCCGCAAGGCTCTTTTGTGCCGAAGACGTTCAGAGCCAGCAGCCGGTTTGATTCGCTCACGGAATTGGGCTTTATCGTGGTGCAAATGGACGGTATGGGGACGGCCAACCGCTCCAAGGCTTTCCATGACGTCTGCTGTAAAAACCTAAAGGACGCCGGCTTCCCAGACCGAATCCTGTGGCATCAGGCCGTCGCGAATAAATATCCCTATTATGACATTAGCCGCGTGGGCATTTACGGCGTCTCCGCCGGCGCTCAAAGCGCCGCAGGTGCCCTGCTGTTTCATCCGGAGTTCTACAAAGTCGCTGTGGCCGCGTGCGGTTGTCACGATAACCGTATGGACAAAGCCTCGTGGAATGAGCAATGGATGGGCTATCCGGTCGGCCCTCAATATGCCGAGTGTTCAAATATCGAAAACGCCGGTCGGCTGCGCGGCAAGCTGTTTTTGATAGTCGGCGAGATGGATAGGAATGTCCCGCCGGAATCCACGATGCGTTTTGTGGACGCCCTGGTTAAGGCCGGCAAGGATTTCGACCTTTTGGTGGTTCCCGGCGCTGGTCACGGTATGGGTGGCTCTTATGGCCAGCGGCGGATGCAGGACTTCTTTGTGCGCAATCTTCTTGGCGTAGAACCTCCCAACCGCAATGCCGAAAGTCAAAACGAAGCGAGCAAAGCTGTAAATAAAACCGAAGGATAATCTAAAATCTGTTAGAGAGGAACGACCATGAGACGCATAGTCTGTTTTTTTATTGTCATTTGTAGTCTGTTTGCTTCTTTCTCGCAGGTGCATGCCGAGAAATCATGGCCATATCCAATTCCCTGTCGCATCCAGGACGGGAACAACCCTGATCTGTTTATAATGACCTTAGGTGATGTGGATACGACCCTGGCCCAAGGCACCTACGACCCCGTAAAGGACCAGGTGACTCTGAAAGATGGAACCATCAAGGAGCACTACTATCGGGACACGCTCGGTGTAGCATATTACCAGCCTATTGATAAGACACGTTTCCCGCTGCCGCCGTCCGGCTGGTGCACATGGTACTATTATTATCCGAGAATCACAGCCACGGAGGTAAAACGCAATGCCAGGTGGATTTCCGAGAACCTCAAGGACTATGGCGCTCGGTTTGTGCAGATCGACGACGGCTGGCAAGGCTCAGGCGGACGGGAAGGCGGGCGTGACTGGAGCACCGTCAACCCGGAACGCTTCCCGGATGGTATGGCAGATGTAGCCTCGCATATCAAATCCGTGGGCCTGACCCCAGGCATCTGGCTGGCACCGCACGGCCAGAGCAACGAAACAGTCGTTAAGCAAAATCAGAATGTGTTTCTATTAAAGCCAGATGGCACGACGGCCTCCGACACCTGGGAAGGCAAGTACCTGATCGATCCAACCACACCCCAAACCCATGCGTATCTGAAAGCTCTGTTTACAAAACTCTGTGACTGGGGCTATGACTATTTCAAGATCGACGGTCAGCCTATTGTGGCAAACGAATATCGCAATAAAAAATCATTTATGAAAAACCCCGAAGACGACACTAACGGACTTTATCGAAAGACCCTTGAGAGCATACGCCAGACAATCGGGCCTGACCGTTATCTGCTCGGCTGCTGGGGCATTCCGGTCGAGGGCGTCAACATTATGAACGGCTCACGTACAGGTGGGGACATCGTGCTCGGCTGGGGCGGCTTTCAGGTCGCCTTGCGCGCCGTGATGCAGTACTATTACCAGCACAATATCATCTGGTACGCCGACCCCGATGTTATGGTTCTGCGGTCACCTCTTACTATGGAGCAGGCCCGTGTGTGGGCTACGCTGCAGGGACTGACCGGCCAGGCCCTTATGGCTACGGACCGGATGATGGATTTGTCCGAGGACCGCGTCGAGATGCTCAGGCGTGTCTATCCGGCTGTTGACATTCGACCGCTGGACTTATTTCCTTCTGAACGCAACAAAAGAATCTGGGACCTGAAAGTCAACCACCTGGGACGCCGTTATGATGTAGTCGGCGTGTTCAATTTCGATGAGACTACTACGGAACAGATGTACCTGAAGTGGGCGGACCTGGGCCTGCCGATCGACCGTCCCTTGCATGTGTTTGATTTCTGGAACAAGGAATATTTAGGTGCGTGGGAGGCCGGCATTGCTCTGGACGTGGCCCCCACGAGCTGCAGGGTCCTGACGGTGTTGCCAAGCACAGGGCAAATTCAATTGATCTCGACTAATCGTCACATTACCCAGGGCCGGGTTGATCTGATGGAGTTGAATTATAATGAAGGCCAAATGTCCTATAGCGGCAAGAGCCGGGTCATCAAGAACGATCCGTATGAGCTGCATTTTGTTTTCCCCAGAGATGATAACTTCGCCGTCAAGAGTGTTATGGCCAGGTCGGGTGGCAGCGTCAAGGCCGCAAGCCTTGGCGATGGTGATGCTTTAGGTACATCAAACCATCCCCAAGCTTCGCCCTTCGACTCTGCTCAGGACAGGCTTGAGGCTGCCACCCACCCTTCGACAGGCTCAGGTCAGGCTCTGCCTGTCACCCACACCAACCATCAGGGATGGGCTACGGTCAAAATTCACAGCGACCAAACCACAGAAGCGACCTGGGAAGTCCGGTTCGAGCCTACGGATATCTTTCATTATCCTACGGGTGAGCCGACCAACCTGCGTGTAGAGCGTGTCGGCCTGGATGGTGCCAACCTTACGTGGAATGAACAATATTGGCTCAACGTAGGATATCAGGTATATTTAGACGGCAAACTACAGGGATACACTCCTAAAGCAGCGTTCCCATTGCGCGGACTTGATCCCAAGGCGACGTATGCTGTGGGTGTCGAGACTGTATGGGAAGACGGCACGGCCAGCCCCCGTAAGGTGGAACAAAAATTCTCACTAAAATCAACGGTTCCTAAGCAAATGCCGTTAAGCCAACTGAAACCGCTGCGCGAAGGCTCCCGCAGAGGTAGGATTGTGAATCAGTCGGTTTCAATCGGGGACAAATCATACCAGAACGGGATAATTATGCGGCCTGGTTCGGATGTCGTGTATGATATCAAAGGTTTGTACAGCTCCTTCTCCGCGATGGTGGGAATCGGTGACGAGTCCAATAGCGACATCAGCGTGGAGTTCGTGGTCGTTGGTGATGACAAGGAACTATGGCGCAGCACCAGCCTAAAGAAGGCTGATTGCATAAGGGCGGTGAATGTTGATGTCACGGGGATTCGACATCTAATGCTGCGTGTCACCGGAGAATCCTCCCGGCGCAGCCGTGTCCAGGCTGCCTGGATCGACGCTACGCTGGTGCTGAATCACAGATGACAAAAGCCAGAAAATATAGAACAGATCGCTCGCAATGACACGTTATTGTCTAAAAACTTTTTCAAGGTACCTTAGTTCTGTTTTCTGTGTTCTCCTGACCTTAACGCTGCAGAATGAAGCGTCCGTCCAAGAGGCAGGACGGTGCAGGGGACGGCGAGGTAATACCAACACCGTCGCATGCCGAGGCTGACCAAAAAAACCTTGTCTTGTGGGTCTGATGTTAGTATATTAGCCATAGAAGAACGCTCCTCGGTGCTTATGTGTTCGCGTCAGGAGGGGCTACCATGATTTGAAAGGCAGTTGCACGATAGAATTCGGCGGATATGCGATCACGTTGGCGTTGGGCAAGTGTGGGCTTTTGGCTGTGTCCACGATATGGGGCAAAACCGCTTTTGACACAATATCGGGACTGAACGCGACGAGCTTTGGGTACACCTCAAGATGGAGAGCCAATCCAATAAAGAATTGAAAGGCTATGTCTTCGACATAAAGAAATACGCCATCCACGATGGGCCGGGCATACGAACCACGGTTTTTCTGAAGGGTTGTCCACTGCGATGCCAGTGGTGTCATAATCCTGAGAGCTGGAAGCTTCATCCTGAGCCGAGCCTGCGCCACGGGCGATGTGTCAGGTGCGGGCGCTGTATCGAGATATGCAGCCAAGGGGCAATAAGCTTAGTCGATGGACAGCCGGTCACTGATGTCGAAAAGTGCCAGATGTGCGGGGCATGTGTGGATGCGTGTCTGGCCGGTGCCAGAGAAATTATTGGACAACAAGTGTCGGTGGCTAAAATAATGGTTGAGGTTGAAAAAGACCGAATCTTCTACGACCAATCGGGTGGAGGTGTAACGTTCTCCGGAGGCGAGCCGCTGATGCAGCCGGAGTTCCTTCTGGCGATGTTAGAGCAATCCCGACAAGTCGGGATTCACACAGCGGTCGACACAACCTGTTACGCAGAACCAAAGGTCATCCGAGACGTAATAAATAAGACGGATATTTTTTTGTGCGACTTGAAACACATGGACTCATCCGTGCACAAACAGTATACTGGTGTGGGAAATGAATTGATACTCGATAATATCCGGGACCTTGCCAGGGCCGGCACAAAGATTCTGATCCGTGTTCCTGTAATCCCCGGCTTCAATGACGACCAGAGAAACATCGAAGAGACAATTCAATTTGTTAAGTCGCTTGAGAATGTTGACAGGATCGATATCCTGCCCTACAACCGCGGTGGCTTGGAAAAATCGGTGCGACTTTCTGATAATTTTGAGCTTATGCAGACAGAAACACCCAGTGATGAGACGATGGAAGGTATCGCAGAAACGTTTAGAAGACACGGATTTGAAGTGAAAATAGGTGGTTGATACGATGAATAAGCGAGTAGCCAAGTTGCGTCAGCAAAGCGTTGGGACAAAGCCCTACATCTCGACCGAGCGAGCTGAGCTTATCACGCAATTTTATCAAAGTGATGTTCCCATGCGCCATTCCGTGCCCGTCTGCC
>CAZQKO010000040.1:0-16661 GCA_964593945.1 uncultured Pirellulales bacterium
AGGATAGGTTCTTTGACCATGTAAATACCATCGACAACCTCTCCCGGCTCGATTTGGTTTATGAACTTATGTGCCATGTGTTCTCCTTATTTCAACGCAAAGAAATAAAACTCCGGGATATTCAATATAACCAAGTGCGGTTTGCAAATTCTATCCTAAATAAGAAAAAAAGCCAAGAGTATTTGCACGTATTTTTTTATAGTCGGGCTAAATCCACCAATAAATTGATGGGCTAACCATAACAATGCTTGCAAGTATCCAGGTTTTGGGCTATATACATTCAATAAGTATTTCTCATTATTCAAACCTGTCCTGAGCGACCTGTGGTGAGCGAAGTCGAACCAAGTCGAAGGATACGAGGTATAAGTTATGCAATACAGCCGAATGCTGATACCTACAACCAAGGAAGTGCCCGCCGATGCGGAAATAACCAGCCATCAATTGATGATCCGAGCAGGGCTTATCCGCAAGGTTGCCAGCGGCACATATACTTATCTGCCGTTAGGCTGGCGCAGCCTGCTCAAAATCATAGGAATCGTCCGGCAAGAGATAAACAAAGCCGGCGCCCAGGAGATTCTCGTGCCCTCTATGCAGCCGCTGGAGCTCTGGCAGAAAACCGGCCGCAGTGTCGATTATGGGCCGACAATATTCCAGCTCGCCGACCGACATGGCAAAGGAAACGTGCTTAGCCCCACCGCTGAAGAGGTCGTTACTTATATCGCTGCCGGCGAGATAAAGTCCTACAAACAGCTACCAATCAATCTCTATCAGATAAGTGCCAAGTTCCGTGACGAGTTCCGCCCGCGGTTCGGCCCCATTCGCTCACGCGAATTCATGATGAAAGATGCCTACAGCTTCGATGCCGACCCTACGGGCTTAGATAAATCATATAAAGCAATGTACGACGCATATTGCAGGATTTTCAAACGCTGTGGCCTGCGGTACGTCATCGTGGAGGCTGAGGTAGGTGAGATGGGCGGCTCCGGCTCGCACCAGTTCACCGTGCCGTGCGAGTCCGGCGAAGATACCATCGTCTATACGGAGGACGGCTCCTACGCAGCTAATCTTGAAAGAGCAGAGATTGACCCACTGCCCTCCTCTGTCATTCCGAGCGAGCGAAGCGAGTCGAGGAATCTGCCCAAACCAGAGCTTATCCACACACCCAACATTGGTTCTATCGAAGCCGTCTGCGCCTTTCTAAAGACACAGCCGAAAGATATGATTAAAACACTCATTTTTACCACCGAAGCCGGAGTTGTCGCGGCATTAGTGCGGGGCGACCATGAATTAAATACGGAAAAGCTCACACAGGCCCTTGGCGGTAAACATGTAGAACTGGCTGACGAACCAACAATCGAAAAAGTCACTGGCGCCAAAGTCGGCTTTGCCGGTCCGATGAAAATAGCTGAGAAAGTCGCGAAAATGGTAATCGACTATGCGGTTGTGGCAATGTCAATTGGCATAACCGGCGCGAATAAGACCGACTACCACATCAAAAACGTTGTGCCTGGTAGAGATTTCCCACTCGAAGGTGATAATATCATTGTTACAGACATTCGCTATGCGCAGGAAGGTGATACGCACAACGGTAAAAAACTCCTGTTCAAAAAAGGTATTGAAATCGGCCAGGTCTTTAAACTCGGCACCAAATACAGCATAAAGCTCGGCGCAAAATTCCTCGACGAAACCGGCACGGAAAAGCCCTGCCTTATGGGCTGCTACGGCATCGGCATAAATAGAATCATGGCTTCGGCTATCGAACTCGGTAACGATGAGAACGGCATTATTTGGCCGATTTCCATCGCACCATTCGAGGTCATAATCACATCGGTTAATCAGGAAGACACGAATGTTGCTCAGACAGCCGAAAAGACTTACCAGCAATTGCTCGACAAAGGCATAGACGTCCTGCTGGACGACCGAGATGTACGTGCCGGGGTTAAATTCAAGGACGCAGACCTTATCGGCATACCGGTGAGAGTCACCGTCGGACAAAAGTCACTTGCTGACGGCAAAGTAGAAATAAAGCTGCGGTCCGAATCCAAAAGCCAAAAAGTCAGTATAGAAGAAGCTCCGGATAAAGTAATAGGATCAATTAATTTGCTGAAAGAACAATTAAAAACATAAGGAGAAAATCCTATGAAAAACAATAAAATTCCAAGACGCGTTTTTCTACGTAATTCTACCGTGATGGCTGCGGGTGTTATAGCCGGAACATTGGCTAACAAAACCCCAGCCCTTAGCATTTCCGAGGTGGAACGCATGGTAAAAAATGGACGAATCAATCAGGCTGTCAGCAGGTGGTGCTACAGCAAGTTACCTCTCGATGAGCTTTGCGAGGCCTGCAAAAAAATGGGCATAAAAGGCATCGACCTGCTTGACCCGAAGGATTTTGCGACCGTCAAAAAACACGGTCTTATCTGCACGATGGTAAATACGCACGGCCTGACAAAGGGTATAAACAAGACAGAGAACCACGCCGATTGCCTTGCCAAGATTCGCTCTGCAATCGATGCAGCCGCAGAATATGGATATCCAAACGTCATCAGTTTCCCCGGCAACCGGGCCGGAATGTCTGATGAGGACGGTATCGAAAACAGCGTTGCCGCTCTGAAACAGATTGTCGGCTACGCTGAAGAAAAGAAGGTCACGATATGCCTCGAATACCTCAATAGCAAGGTCAACCACAAGGATTATATGTTCGACAATATGAAATGGGGTGTGGAAGTGTGCAAAAGAGTCGGCTCGGAACGTGTAAAAATTCTATATGACATCTACCATGCTCAGATTATGGAAGGTGACATAATCCGCACGATTCGCACTTATAAGGATTACATCGGGCACTATCACACCGGAGGCAATCCGGGCAGAGGCGAAATCGACGAAACGCAGGAGCTGTATTACCCGGCCATTATGCGGGCCGTTGTAGAGACCGGATTTACAGGCTATGTCGCACACGAGTTTGTCCCGAAACGCAACCCACTGCAGTCTCTTTCCGACGCTGTGCGAATTTGTGATGTGTAGGTTTGAAAAACCGCGAATTTGTTCGCGTGTTTCGTTTACCGGTTGCGCCGCTCGTTTCGTAATACGTATTACGTTAAACGTAACCGAGACGAGAATCGCAACCGCAACCGTTCAACGAAATCTCTTAAAAACGAATGTGGCAACTAAAAAACCCTAAACCGGTAAAGCTCATTATCGGCATTTTAGCCGCCGACCGAAAGTCTCTGCTCGCTGCGATGGAGCTAATAGAAGACAAGTTCGACAAGGTTGATCTGGCAAGTGAGATATGGCCATTCACCCATACTAAATATTATCAAGAACAAACCGGCTCAAATATCTTGAGGCAATTCGTCAGCATCGAACGGCTGATCAATCCGGGTAACATGTTCAGAATAAAATATAAGACAAACAAGCTCGAGCAAAAGTTAGCTGCAAGGCTAAAAGTCCCGCTACCCAGGCCGGTCAATCTGGACCCGGGAATAATTGAGCCTTCCAAGCTCATTTTAGCCTCAACAAAAAACTATTCGCATCGTATATATATCGGCAAAAAAATGTATGCTGAGGTTACTCTTATTTTCGACAAAGGATATTGGCGTCCTCTGCCATACACCTATCTGGATTACAGACAAGAATGCTATTTCGAATTCTTCGAGAAGGTAAGGACCCGATTATTGGAGCAGTTAAAACAAGAAACACAATCTAAAAAGTGGAAATCACGACTTTTTGGTTCTTCGGTATCGTAATGTTGATTAAATTAACAGCAACTTTATTTTTTGGCTCGTTCGCCCTTTCGGTTTTTTTTACAGCGATTGTAAAAAATTTGACCTCCCGTATCGGCTTTGTCGCACATCCTGTTGCTGATAGATACAACCGTAAAATCGTCCCGCTGGGTGGCGGGATTGCTATTTTTGCAACACTTTTAATTTTCATGCTGGCTGCCACGGCTGTGATAAAATTTGCAACCAGCCGGATTGATTCGTTAGCACAAACCGCCAATATCGATCCTTCCGATTTTTTAGGCAAAATCGGCCAACTTTTAACCATACTGCTCAGCATATCTGCTTTATTCGTGCTCGGCTTGTGGGACGATAAAAAACATCTCAGCCCATTCTTAAAGCTGGCCGTTCAGTTCGCAGTAGCGATAGCAGCCGCTTTTTGGGGCGATGTCAGGGTTGAGCTTTTTATTGAAAATAGAATAATTGCCTCTGTGCTCTCGGCCTTTTGGATAGTCCTGATGATCAACGCCTTTAATTTTCTCGATAACATGGATGGGACCTCAGCGGGTATTGCAGCCATAGCAAGCGGAATACTATTTTTCGCTGCCGCTTCAAGTGGTCAGGTTTTTATCGGCGGCCTTGCAATTGTTTTCATAGGAGTGTTGTTGGGTTTCCTGGTCTTTAATTTTCCACCGGCCAAAATCTTCATGGGTGACGCTGGCTCATTAGTCATCGGATTTTTCGTGGCATTATTAACCTTGCGCACCACCTACTATCACGAAGCACAAAGCGGACAATGGTATTCGGTTTTTCTGCCGTTAGTTGTTATGGCTGTGCCGCTATATGATTTTATCAGCGTGACACTTTTACGCATAAGCCAGGGCAAAAGTCCCTTCATAGGCGACACTCAGCATTTCTCCCATAGGCTAAAAGGACACGGCCTAACCGATACACAAACAGTTTTGACACTGTATCTGGCTACACTCTGCACCGGCCTCGGAGCAACTTTTCTGTATCAGGTTAATCTGGTCGGCGCAATTTTGATTTTTATTCAAACAATTATGGTATTAGCCATTATTGCTGTTCTTGAAACAACCGCCAGAAATGACTAAGGCAATGGTTAACTCGACCTTAACAAAAAGCAAAAGCCAAACTATCGTCGAATATATCTTACTTGCTTTCTGCCTTTGCATTCTTGCGCTTCGCATTACGTTTACCGAAGGCCCTGGTGCGCTGTCATCCTCCCTGCCTGGTAATATAAGCGATGTAGTCTACAGTCTATCCGTATCAGGAGTACTGATATTCTCCTGTATTTTTTACTTTTTGCTGGCTTTCTGCTGTAGGAGATTTTCATACCGAGGCAGCGGCATTGAATTTGGACTACTTTTATTTTGCACGGCTTCCTTAATCGCCGGCTTTGCAGCAGCAGATAAACGATTAGCCATAACCAATGTAGTTATGCTTTTAGCTCCGCTGCTTATGGTGATTCTGTTAGTTCAAATACTGGACAGTCCATCAAAAATCAATCTGGTGTTGTGTGTCATTGGAGCCTTAGGCGTAGTATCCGCCTGTGAGAGCATTTATCAACTGCTGGTCACAAACCAGGCAACTATCGAACAATACGAACAGGTTCCGCAGATCCTGCTCGAACCGCTCGGGATAGAACCTGGTACCTTCCAGCATTTTCTTTTTGAACATCGTCTATACACCAGAGGCATTCGCGGCTTTTTCACAACACGGAACTCCGCCGGCTGCTTCGCATTGATGGCAGCCTTTACTGCTATTGCATTATTCATCGAAAGATTAAATAACCATAAAGAAAAACCCCCGGTAAAACCGGGGGCTAAAAATTTGAATCCATATCTTCTCACCGGTGGTGCCGCGCTTATCATCATTATCCTCGGTCTTATTCTTACTAAAAGTAAAGGCGCAATTATCGGCTTACTCTTTGCCGCAGCTCTACTTGTTGCATATCTTTACCTGGGTAACTGGCTCAAATCACATAAAAAAGTTATATTGATTGCATGCTTCCTGTTAGTCACCTTATGCGGATGGCTGGTCATTTCATACGGATTGAAGTACAAACGACTGCCGGGCGGCACGGGTATGTTGGTTAGATGGCAGTACTGGCAGGCATCAGCAAAAATGTACGCCGACCATTTATTCACCGGCGTTGGGCCGGGAAATTTCAAGAATTTCTATCCACACTATAAACCAGCCGAAGCCCTTGAATCGGTAGCAGACCCTCATAATTTCCTGCTGAGTATCTTGACACAATTTGGTCCTATCGGCCTTGCCGGGTTCTTAGCTATGATTCTGATCCCACTATGGAGGGTGATTTTTCCTACCCACATAATAGAAGACAGAAGACAGAAGACAGATGACAGAATACAGAAAACCATAATATTCTTAATTGTCATCCCGGCTGCTCTCCTACTTATCAGACCGATGATTTTGGCGAAAACGCCCGCCGATACTTTAGAGTTGAAAATCTTTGTGATATCAACCATATATATTGCACCGGTTCTGGCATTCATTGCCGGATTTTTACTTTTGAGTGCTCCTTTATCCAAAAAATCGAAAGTCGAAAATCGAAAGTCGAAAATCCTTATTGCCATCCTCTGGTGCGTCATTCTCGGTGTGCTTTTGAATAATCTGATAGACTATGCGATTTTCGAGCCGGGGGTATATACAGCTTTTTGGGTGATAATAGCTTGTATGATTGCGACATCCTCGTCCCTCGTCCCTCGTCCCTCGTCCCTCGTTTATTGTCCGGCTCCTTTTGTAAAAGTAATATCAATTACGGCAGGCATTTTAATATTGATAGTCTTTTTTCACTACGCATGGTTGCCGGTATTCAAGAGTACAACCAAAATACAGCAGGCCCATAAAGCTTTATCTATAGGACAATTCCAACAAGCACACACTTTTTTTGCTAAAGCCAGCGAATATGATAAGCTCGACCCGACTGCCTTGAATCTGAATGGTCGGCTTTACCTGCAACAATATAGCGAGACAGGCCAGAAACAAACTGGGCTTCTCAAGAACGCTGAAGTTTGCTTTAAACAGGCGATTGCTCGCAACAAAGCGGATTTCAAAAATTATGAGAAACTAAGTAATGTCTATGAGCTGCTCGGCCAGACCCAAGAAGCTTATAACTGGTGCCTCAAGGCGACACAACTTTACCCCGGCTCAGACCGACTGCATTTTAAGC
Source organism: uncultured Pirellulales bacterium (assembly GCA_964593945.1). Taxonomy (GTDB): domain Bacteria; phylum Planctomycetota; class Phycisphaerae; order Sedimentisphaerales; family Anaerobacaceae; genus CAZRMQ01. The sequence continues at coordinate 6,934 of CAZQKO010000040.1, forward strand.
TGGCCCAAATCGCTGAACAGTTAGGCGAAACAAATACTGCTATTGAGCAATATAATCAGGCGATCGATATTGAAAAAAAATACCGCCAGCAGTTTAAGATGATGTATCCGGAAAGGAAAGAAATTGTCAGCAGACTCGGCGAAGATAATTATCAATTTGCTATAAAAAGAGTTAAGGAACTTACCGAAGAAACAAACACAAAATAACACAACCTTCAACAACTCGTCTTTCGTTTAACGGTTGCGTTGCTCGTTACGGTTACGTTTATCGTCAGACGATAGACGAAACGAGTGACGCAACTGCAACCGTTTAACGCACTCAAGATACGCCCTCCATTACGTTCTCCGGGATGTCGAAGTTTGAAAAGGTATTTTGAACATCATCGTGATCTTCCAGGGCCTCCATCAGGGAAATTATTTTCCTGGCTGTGTTTGCTTCATTGATCGGCACCATATTTTGCGGCAGCATTGAAATTTCAGCCACTTCCATGGGTATTTCTCTTTCTGTCAGCGCCTTTTTTAATTCGTCATAAGCATCCGGGTCGCAGGTTATTTCATAAACACTGCCCGTATTTTCCATATCATCAGCGCCGGCAGATAAAGCAAGCTCTAACAACTGGTCTTCGTCAGCCTTGTCAGTGCTTACCGTGATAAGTCCTTTCTTGTTAAACATCCAGTTGACACAGCCATTTGTTCCCAGTGAGCCACCGTGCTTTTCGAAAATTCTCTTAATTTCGGGCGCGGTTCGATGACGGTTGTCCGTCAGCGCCTCCACCATTATAGCTACTCCGCTCGGCCCATAACCTTCGTAGAGCACTGCTTCAAAAGTAGTCCCCCCCAGTTCACCGGTCCCTTTTTTGACCGCCTTTTCGATAGTATCTTTTGGCATGTTGACTGCTTTGGCCTTGTCGATGGCATAACGCAAAGACAAGTTCGCAGCCGGGTCACCACCGCCGGACTTGGCTGCGACAATTATCATTCGAGCAACCTTGCTCCACATCTTGCCACGCTTGGCATCAACAGCAGCTTTCTTATGTTTTATCCCCGCCCAGTGAGAATGGCCTGACATACCTGCTCCTAATCTTCGTTTTACGTTTAACGGTTTCGCTGCTCGTTATTGTAAAAACGTCTTACGTTAAACGCAACCGATACGAGCCGCGCAAACGCAACCATTTAACAAAATCTTTGGATATTATACTTTATTTTCTTTTGTAAGGAATCTTTTTTTTATGGAACTTTGCTTTGGTAGGGTGCACCGCACAGCGACGCAGAACTAAACAAGGTACTCTTAAGGAATGCTACGGGTGACAAGATAACAGGCGAACTTTGGAGCATAAGGGCCGGTCATCTCCAGCTTGATGTATTTGTCATCTATTGACCCTTCCGCAACCGGCTCGCCCCAGATATCATCAACGCCGACAATCCGGTATTGGTACTGCTGGTATTTTTTCACTTTCCAAAGCTTCGATAGTGCTATCGAAACCGTCTCGGTCATCGGCCAGTTGTAAATAACCAGAAAAGCACGGTCAGGCTCGTACTTATTAGAACGGAAAAACACCCAGACATCGTTCGGCTCACCGATATCATTTATGCTGCCCAAGTCCCATCCTGTTTCCTGCTGCCAGAGGATAAGCGTACGGTAATCAAGACCGTTTAAGCTCGCCAGGTAGTTACTGTCCAAATAATATCTATTATTATCGAAGTTATATTCAAAGACAGTATCCGGCGTAGTTACGCTCATCAGCAGGCCGTTTGGAGCGTAACACGTGTTGTTTTGGAAAATCAAATCCTGCCAATTATGTAGCGAAACGGCACATTCACCGCCTATGAATGCACTATTCTCGATTATAAGACTGCCGTTAAACGCCGAGTTATATCCAAACTCAGCGTTTGTTCTTTCGTTATGGGGAAAATAAGTGAAGCTATTGCGAACGATAAAATTATCATCATGTCCATTGCCGCCACTTATAAAGTTGCCTACGCTATTGCCGTATGCAACAACGCCGTCGTAAAGCATATTTGCCATATTGCTGTACTCTGCATAGCCATGAATACCCCAGCCGAAGTTGTCAAAAGCAATACAATTGAAGAAATTCATCCAGGGTAACTCTTTTAGATCGTTGATATCGTCCGGTTTGTTTTGACAGTATAGACCGTGTGCAAGACCATCAGCCCAGCGTCCATTACGATAGGACAGGCATCCATAGAACTCCGTACCGACGCCGGACACATAGAAACCACTGCGATTTGGACAATCATGGACAACCATATTGATATATTTGGCCCCCCTGCCTTCATCCTGCTTAACCGCATTACCCCACAATCCGAGTTCCTCAGAACCTTCTATTGTTACTTCCAAACCCCAAAACCAAACATAGTCAGCGTTATTTCTAAGCACAATCTGTTCCATCTTATCTGCGGTAAGGGTCACCCTATGACCGGGCATAGCCCGATATATTATTGGTTTACCTTCGATTCCGGATGGAATTGCAGGCTTGACAAATGGACCATGATAAGTACCGTCGGCAATCCAGATTGTATGACCAGGTTCAACTAATGTACTGCCCAAGGCTGTTGTAAAATCCCATGGATTGTCTGGAGAGCCGTCTCCATAAGGTGAGCCGGTGGGCGAAACATACCACTGGTTTTCAATACGTTGTTGACTTTGATAAATGCCCAGGCTGAACCTGTCTCCGGCTGCAATAGCAATAAAATCACTTCGCTGGTCATTAACAAAAGACGGGATGTCAACCTGACCATCCTCACCTGAGCCCCAACCTACTACAGAACCACTGCATTGCAGCGCCAGGCAGTGATTGCTTCCTGCAGCAATAGCCTTAAAGTTCTGGCTGGGAGGCCGAATCACTGTAGCCTCAATTGCACCCCAGCTCACAACCGACCTGTCAATTCTCAGAGCTACACCGTGTTCGCCGCCCGCAGCGATGGCAATATAGTTTCCGTCGGGAACATTAAGCTGACCCGTCTCGTTACTGCCCCAGGCAATAATTGAGCCGTCAGATCTTAAAGCAAGGCTAAAAGACCAGCCGGCAGCAATGGCAACAAAATCGTTACCATCCGGCACATCAAGCTCACCGGCTGAATTTGAACCCCAGGCTACTATTGAGCCATCGTTTTTCAAAGCCAGATTATGATATGCACCTGCAGAAATGGCTATATACCCTCGACTGTGCTCGGGACAGGCAGGCACATCAAGGACATCACCTTTGCTTGCACCCCATGCTTCGACAGAACCATCGGATTTTAAAGCAAGATTGTGATAAGAACCGGCAGAGATAGCTATAAAGTCGTTACCGTCAGGCACATTACATTGACCAAACTCGTTGCTGCCCCAAGCTACAATTTGGCCGTTGGACCCAAGGGCCAGACCATGACTTAACCCGGCAGAAATATCCACAAAATCATTACCGTCCGGCACATCGCACTGGCCATTATCATTGTAGCCCCAAGCGATAATCTGCCCGGCTAAACTTGTGCTGCAAGGGCAGAGACCAGCCACAAAAAAAATCACCACAACCAACCGGGAAATTCTCATAGTTTTAAGACCGCCATCCTCCCTTTATCCCTGTCCCCGCCGTAAGGCGTCCTCCGTCAGGAGTCCCTAGGACTGTGGAGAGCGAAGTCGAGGGAAAGGAGATTCGATAATATTAAGGACGCACATAATATCAGGCATGTCATGCTGTTATAATTCACACAAGCTCCGGACAAGCAATTGCGTCTTTTATCCTCCCATTTCCGGTTCAAACCCCAATTAGTGATATAATTGTACAATTTTTGCGACCGAAAATCAAGAACATTCTCCCTATTAAACTTATATAGACTCCCTATAAAATTTGTACTTTTAGCCAATCGGACATCAGAACCATCAATTTCCATGTTTTTTTCTTGACCGATTATAAAAAATACTCTACTATAGTATCTGAATCAGCCGATGATAAGCAACAACGTATAGTGTCCCGTTAATTTTAGATTTGAATCGATTAATTTCTTTGTGGAAGTATGTGCGGGACAGGAGATAAAGCCTATAAAACTTTATCTCAACGGTAGTTAAGTTATAAAGACACTTTTTATCGCCGATTATAGGCTGAAACAATAAATCAGCTTTAACTTCATAAGGCGCGCAAAAGTGAAGACAATGTGAGACGAAATCCGGAAACGTTTGGAGAGGCTTTTGCTTACAAGCGAAATTTATCGCAATTAAGCATAAAACGAGCCAAATATATGAAAAAAAGCAAACATTTTAAGGCCAAAATGGTACAATGTAATTTGAGTTTGCCTTAGAACGCTGATTTTATGCTCCAACGAAAAGGATTTCACAAATCACCCGAAGCGGTGTATTTCTTTAGAGCTTTCCTGCCGTAAAATTCCGCAATACTTTCCGCATTAATTATGTGCGTTTATTCTATAAAAAACGCGAGGGAAAGGCATACACTATGAGTTCCATTTTAATGCAAAGTTTGACCCTCTCAACCGTGGCTGCATCAATAATTACCTTTGTTCTGGGAATTTGCCTAATGGCGATCATCCAACAGATAATTGCCAGAACAAAAGCCAAGACCTTTAAGCAGGATTTGCAGCGCCAAATCGAAGGTGCAAAGAGGGAAGCTGAAAACATAATCAAATCTGCTCAGATTGACGCCGCTTCTGAAACCATCAAGAAAAAGGAGGAATTTGCCGACGAGGCCGACAAGATCCGTGCTGAGCTGCGTGAGACCGAACTTAGACTAACTAAGCGAGAAGATTCCCTTGAGCGAGAGACTGAGTTACTTCTACGGCGGGAAAAGGTATTAAAAAAACAGGAACAAGAAGTTGACAAAAGACTGCGTAACATCGATCTAAAGGATAAGCAGCTTTCAACCTTGATAGCCCAGCAGAAAAATCAACTGCTTAAAATCACTGCTATGAGAATTGACGAGGCCAAGGAATTGCTGTTAAAAAACCTTGAGGACGAGTGCGAGCACGAAATGTCAGCTCTGATTGCCCGCAAAGTCGAAGAAGCCAACGAAACTGCCGGTGAGAAAAGCCGGGAAATAATCAACACCGCCATTCAGCGTTATGCCGCCGAGCAGACCTGCGAAGTAACTGTTTCTACCGTCGATATACCGAATGACGATATGAAGGGCAGAATCATCGGCAGAGAAGGACGCAACATCCGTGCATTCGAAAAGGCCACCGGTGTTGATGTCATCGTGGATGACACACCCGGAATGATCGTCGTAAGCGGCTTCAGTCCTGTTAGGCGAGAGGTGGCACGTCTTTCGATGGAACGGCTTATACAGGATGGGAGAATACATCCTTCCCGTATCGAAGAGCTTGTGACTCAGACCAAAAAGGAAGTCAACATCAAGCTCCTTCAGCTCGGCAAAGACGCTGCTGTTGAAACCAATGTTCGGGGCCTGAACAACAAAATACTCAGTATGCTCGGCGCTTTGAACTTTAGAACGAGCTACGGCCAAAACGTGCTTCGCCACAGTGTAGAGGTCTGTTTTCTAACTCAAGTTATGGCTGACGAGCTTGGCTTAGACGGCTCAATAGCAAGACGAGCAGGACTATTACATGACATTGGTAAAGCCATCGACCATGACGTGGAAGGCAACCATCCAACCATAGGGGCCAACTACCTGAAGCGGTTCAATGAATCACCTGTTGTGCTAAACGCCGTTGCTGGACATCACGGTGATGTATTAGCAGATAATCCTTACACTCCGCTGGTCGCTGCCGCCGATGCTATCAGTGCCTCACGCCCTGGTGCCAGAAGGGAAACGTTAGAGAGATATATCAAACGACTTGAAAAACTTGAGGAAATCGCCAACGGCTTTAAAGGCGTTGAAAATGCTTATGCTATTCAAGCCGGCCGAGAAATCCGCGTTATTGTTGACGCATCACAGATTGATGATGAATCTGCTATGAAAATAGCCCGCGATATTGCCAATAAAATAGAAGCTGAAATGGCATATCCGGGTGAAATACAGGTTACACTGCTGCGCGAGGTTCGCTGCATTGAATATGCTAAATAGACCGTTGCAAAAGTGCCTAAAATTCGTTTTACGGTTGCGGTTGCGCAACTCGTGTCGGTTGCGTATAACGTATAACGATAGACGAAACGAGCGGCTCAACCGATAAACGAATAACGCACTTTAGCTCACTTTAGGCACTTGGCTTATATTTTGAAATTCGTCTTTGGTTTTACATAATACATATATGAAACTAAACCTTCTCTGTATAGGTGACATAGTTGGCCGGCCGGGCAGACGCATTATTGCCGACAAGCTAAAACCGCTGGTTAATGAGTTTGCTATCGACTGCGTTATAGCCAACGCGGAAAACGCAGCCGGAGGCTCCGGCCTGACCCCGCAAATCTACAACAAGCTGCTGCGCTACGGCATAAACCTGATTACGCTCGGCGACCACACCTACCGCAAAAGGAGCATAATTGAGACTTTGGAAAAAGCTGATAATATCGCACGCCCGGCAAACCTTTCCGAATTTGCCGCCGGTAGAGGATTTGCTACCTATAAAACCGGCAAAGGGCCAACTGTCGCGGTCGCATCCCTGATTGGCAGACTTTTTATGAAGCCGGCAGACTGCCCATACAATGCTATTGATAAAATCCTGCCTAAGCTGCAACAACAAGCAGACATTATAATTGTTGATGTTCATGCCGAGGCCACCAGCGAAAAAATCGCGATGGGCTACCACCTGGATGGCCGAGTTAGTCTATGCTATGGCACGCATACTCATGTTGTAACAGCGGACGAAAAAATCATGCCTAAGGGCACCGCATATATCACCGATATCGGCATGACCGGCGCTTATGATTCCGTGTTGGGCCGAAGTGTAGAGAATGTCTTAAAGTCATTCAGGACCCAGATGCCGTTTCCATTTGAGATAGCGACAGGTGATGTGAAAATAGGTGCGATTCTGGTTACTGTTGACAGCAATACGAAAAAAGCTGAGCAGATCAAGCGTATGCTGATTAACGCAGATGGCGAAGATGTGACTCGTTACGACAGCGATGATGGCAAACCGGAATACTTCAATAACTTCTAATCTTATTGACCCTACTATACAGAATCACCGTTTTCGACTAACTTACTATCCGAGTTTGGCATGTTAGGCTGGTTAGCATCCGTCTCGGATTTGGTTAAGACAGGCACCGGTCTTAGATGCAGACATGCAAACAATCGTTCGCGGAAGAAAGAGCTGAACAATGCCAAAATCATATACGGGAAAATAACAACATATAAAATCGCACCAAGTATCAAGCTCATTAACGCAATCTAAGTAATATTATTTTAATTGGAACAGAGGTCTGCTCATTGCAATTGCAAAAGAAAAGGGCGAAAAATTTTTGAAAGCTTTGCACAGTGAAGGTGTTGCTGCTGCCACAATCATTGGTAAGGTTCTTGGAAAAGGTTTCGGCCTTGTTCACATCCGAACAAGCGGCCATCGCCAGATACCTTCGCTTTTAGCCCTGCCACCTGTGGGCAGGGTTACCCCCACCGCAGGGATAGGGGCAAAAGAATCGACTCCTTCTATCGAACCTGAAGGTCAAGAAGTCCCCTGCTGTGCTGATGCTGTTAGCTCTGCCAAGACAGATACAGGAGAAAGCTCTGAAATTTATCCCTTAGGGATCGACAAGATTAAGGCGAAGTTCACGGATTTCCTAAGCTCAGCAAGTGCGCCGCACGGACTGGACGCCTATACAAAACAGGCTATGGCCATCGCGCTATCGGTTGCTATGCGGTGTGAGCCGTGCCTGAAAATGTACCTTAAGAAAGCCAAAAAAAAGGCTTCACACAGGCCGAGATTGATGAGGCTGCCTGGATGGGAATCAGCTTCGGCGGCTCACCCACCATGGCCTTTTACGAGCAAAATAAGAACCCGTAGGGTGGCGGCTCGCCCCACCATAAGTCTACTGCAAAATAAAATTCGGGCAAGTTTCTGTTACAAAGAATCCGCATAGGATATCTTGGGAGCAAGGAAATTCGGATCGGGACTTGTATAAATACCCACTTGAGGATTTAAAAACATTGATGACCACACTTGACCGGTTGCAGAATCTAAAATGAAAGCATGACTGTCATTCGTCTCGATCTGGAACCGTCCATATTCCTCCAGCACAAAAGGTACAGCTCCAACCAAACATAGAATCATCGCTACCAACAAGCCGCCGATTATAGCACTTTTCACATCAATTGAACGAAGCATAATCAATTCTCCCTTCTTTAAAAACAAGAAACTTAATCCAAATATACTTTTCAACACATATTTTCAGTAAGAACTGGAGCTCTCTTATACAAGAGGCACTCTGTTTGGAAAACGTTACAATTATTTTAGAAAATATTTCCCTCCCAACCTGCGCCTCACCGGCAATGGTCTTTTACGAGCAACACAAGAACTCGTAGGGTGGCGGCTTGGCTCTGCCGCAGGTACCCCACCATTAATTTCTGACGGATGTGAAATTAAGATAGTTTTTAATAGATACCGGATTGAAGATATAGGAATCCCCTGTAAATAAGTTGTAAAAAAAGATATGACCCTATTAATCCCCTGCCTTGTTCACGTCTGCGGCTTTGTTCATGGCTTCCGCCTTCTCCGCGTCGGTGGCCCCGGCCACCTCGACCTCATAGACGTGCGTCGGGCCGAACATGTTGGAGCGGAAAACAATCCACTTGCCATCGGGCGTGAACTGGCAGTTCGGCTCCAGCGAGTAGTTGTGTTTTGCGAGATTGACGAGCTTCTCTGACTCGAAATAGCCGCTGCGTATTAGAGTATTCGGGTCGCTGGCACCGCCGGTCACCGGCGTGATCACGTGCGGCCTAAAGAGGTATATCCATTGGCCGTTGTCCGGTGCGGCCACGCTACTGGGTCCGCCGCCGTCGCCGCAATAGAGCGTCTGATCCGGCGAGATGTTGAAGTGCACAGACCACTCGTTCTTCTGCAGGTTGTACCACGTCCGCATCCGGGTCTCGATGTCGTAGCAACCGACCCAGAAAACGTGGCTGCGCGGCGTCTGCAGGTCATACAGGATACTCTTGCCGTCCGGGCTGAAGAACTCGTGGCCATTGATTTGAAAGTTCATGAAACGCGGCTGGACGTTGGTCAATCCGGTGCCATCGGTTCGGATGATCCAGGTTCGGTCCATGAGCTGCCATGTCCCCTCGTGACAAAAGAGCATTTGATGCGGATCGGTCGGGGAGAATTGCACGTGGTTCAACCAGGCGTGGCTCTCGTTGAACTTACTGACTTCGCCGGTTTTCAAATCGAGCGTGATTAGCTGCATGTCACGATCCGTGTTCGGGGTGCCGAAACCCGGGCGCTGGCCGCTCCGACGGCCTGCGCGCGAGCCGCCGAACCTCTGTGGAGGGTTCAGGTCGAACGTGCCGCCCGCCAGCGTCTCGTCGCAATTGATATTGGCGATTGACAGACCTCTGGGTACATCAATGACTTTCCGGTCTTCTTTTGTAGCCGGGTCCACGGCCCAAATCGCTGACCCCTGGTCGCCTCTCGATATGTAAAAGGCCCGGCCCGTCTTGCGGCCAACGCAGATTAAGCGGGTTCGTCCCTCTCGAATCTGTTCAATCGCACGGGTCTCCAGGTCTACGGTGCAAAGCCCGCTCGGCGAGGTAAAGACCAGCTTCCTGCCGTCGGGAGTAAACTCGTTCTGGTGGAAGTAGGAACTCTGGCTGCCGTCCTCGCGTGACAGCC
>CAZQKO010000041.1:0-2720 GCA_964593945.1 uncultured Pirellulales bacterium
ATGTCTGCTTTTATTTATCCAATTGTAGTAGGCATGGTGTGCATTTTAGTCGTTGGTTTTCTTTTAGTCTTTATTGTTCCTATGTTCACGAAGCTGTACCAGAAGCTTCATGTGTCACTGCCGGGGCCTACCCAGGTCCTTGTGGACCTCAGCCTTCTAATCAGGGGCTGGTGGTGGGCACTATTGATTTTAGGTGCGGCAGCAGTTATATTAGTACGGAAGCTGCGACAAAATCCGCATGTCAGGGCGCAATGGGATGATCTCAAGCTAAAGATACCCGTGTTCGCCAAGCTTAATCGTTTGGTTGTGGTCTCACATTTTACGCGGACCTTTGCACTACTGGCTTCGGTAGGAGTCTCATTAATTGAGGCCATGGAAGTGGCAAGTCTGGTCGCTCATAATCATAAAATGACCGAAATTGCGGGTAAGCTGCAAGCTTCCATACAGGCGGGTAATCCTGTTGGAAAGTCTTTGAAACAGTATGACATTTTTCCGCCGATGATCACACAGTTGGCTATCTCAGGTGAGGAAGCCGGTCAGTTGCCTGAAATGCTCAAAAAGGGAACTGATTTTCTCGATAAAGACATAGAGAGGATTATAAACTCTTTACTTGTCAAGTTAGAGCCGGTTTTGACGGTTGTTATGGGATCTATTGTTGGATTTATCTTAATGGGTGTATATTTGCCTATGCTTGATTACATGCGCCATTTGAAATAGCATGAGGTTACTTGCAGAGGTCAGGCAAAATGGGAGAGAGAAAAGCTTTTACATTGGTTGAATTGCTGATCGTGGTTTTGATATTGGGAGCACTGGCGGTAATTGCTGTTCCGAGAATTGTCGGTGCCTCGAAGAGTGCCAAGATAAATGCCTGCAAAACTAATGTTTCGCTGATGAACAGGCAGATTGAGCTGTACCATGAGGTCACAGGTTCCTGGCCACAACAATTGGCAGATGTGACAGAAAATCCGGATTATTTTCCCGATGGTACGCCTGAATGTCCGTTTGGATGGGTCTATAGGATGCGCAGGGCCGGCATGATGGGAAACACATATCGGGTTATTGAGCATGATCATTCCAGACAAAGTCCGGTATGGGGATGGATATGGTGGTAACCAAGGACCCGTCGGAAAATCGTGCTATTTAAATTATCCCCCAATTCAATTTGTTTCAAGTTATGTTTATATATATACTTTCTACAGGGGCGAGCTATCGATATGGCACGCAGACTTCCGATAAAAACGGCTTTGTTTCCCGAGGAGCAGGGATACTTTCATCAGTTGTTCGCATCAGACCAGCATAGTTGTAATGTGTTCCGGCCCGCCGATGATGGGTTTGACCCAGACCAGAGCTTCGCGCTGGTTCATTAGTGGTTTTTGGTTAAGTAGCCGGTTTTCTGTGACGATAGGTTGGTTGATGTTGAAAGTAACATAGTCGTTTGGAAAGGAGAATAAGATGAAGTCGAGAAAAGGGTTTACATTGGTTGAGTTGCTGATCGTGGTTTTGATCCTCGGAGCATTGGCAGCAATTGCTATTCCAAGAATTATCGGAGGCGCAACAAACGCTAAGATCAATGCCTGCAAGACCAACATCGACCTAATAAACTCGCAGATCGAACTATACAGGGCAACCGAAGACAAATGGCCATCCAGCATAGATGATGTGATCAAAAACACCGACTATTTTCCCGATGGTCCGCCCGAATGTCCATTTGGGGTAGCCTACACTATGACTGCTAATAATCGGGTCGATGCATCTAAGCACAACCATTAACGGCGATCGGAAGTTAGTCAGCAAAACATATATTTGAGAAAGAAAAGGATGAAAGCCGGCAAAGGTTATACGCTGGTTGAATTGCTAATTGTGGTGCTGATCTTAGGGGTACTGGCAGTCATTGTTGTTCCAAGAATTCCAGAAAGTGCAGCAAGCGCGAAGTTCAACACCTGCAAAACTAATGTCCGTCTGCTGAATTCGCAGATTGAACTGTACAAGGTAAACAACGGCTCATGGCCAATTGTGTTGACAGATGTGACCGGAGACATCGACTATTTTCCAGATGGTCCACCTAAGTGTCCATTTGATGAGCCTTATAGATATGATCCAATTACCCATCGGATTGAGCCGCACAATCATGGAGGTGAATAAAGGGGGGAGTTAATAGCCGATATATAGTTTCTACCCGTTGCGGCGGAGCAAATCAACCCCGATTCATCGGGATTGATTTTGCTTATTTTTTATGGCGGGTTCGTGCTATGCCGGAGAGGAGAAAACAATCACAAAAAGGTTTTAGCCTTGTGGAATTGCTGATTGTGGTTTTGATTCTCGGGGCCCTGGCGGCAATTGCTATTCCTGCAATTTCTGCTATTTCAGGAGCGGCAAAGGTAAATGTCAGCAGTGCCAATATCGACCTGCTGAATAGGCAAATCGAAATGTAACGCACGAATACCGGTGATTAGCCGAGGAGATTGAGGGATGTCACGAGAAACCCCGACTACTTTCCCGATGGCGAACCGACATGTCCATTTGGCAAAAAATACAATATGGGTAGTGACCATCGTATTAAAACAAATAATCATAGACATTAATGTAGGGTGGGCTAAGCGGCTCGACTGAGTTCGTCGGAGTCCCACCATTATTTGAGCTCTGCGATATGGCATGGAAAAAACCGGCCTTTAGTTTAGTTGAGTTATTCATTGTCGTAATGTTACTCGGCCTATTCGCGG
>CAZQKO010000041.1:2820-3989 GCA_964593945.1 uncultured Pirellulales bacterium
GCCTTTAGTTTAGTTGAGTTATTCATTGTCGTAATGTTACTCGGCCTATTCGCGGCTATAACTGTGCCGAGACTGAACTTTGACATCATTTCAAAACAGAAAGCCGATATAGTCGCCAGGAAGATTGTTACCGATCTTCGCCGGACACGCGGACTGGCTATTTCCGACGCTGCAACAAATTCCAAGGGTTACGAGCTGAAGATGGTCGGCTCCGTGCCGTATAACGCATACGAAATAGAAAACATGGATACCCACGATACGGTGGATTCACATACAACGGATAATGTCACTATCAGTTGTCCTAATGGACAGAAGTTCAGATTTGGTCCGCTGGGAGGGCTAACATCTGGAAGTGCTACTGAGCTTACCGTTTCAGCAGCGGGCAAAAGCTTTACGATCACAATTAATTCGGCAACAGGTATGGTAAAATGCGTCGAAAACTGAAGACAGAGAACAGAAGACAGAAGACGGACGGGATTGAGCGTCGAGGCTTTACTCTTACCGAGGTTATTATGGCGTCGGTATTGCTGATTGTCGCAATGGTGCCGATTCTAAAAGCTCTAACCACCGGACATGTTACCCATGTGATTATTCAGCATAGAAGCCAAAGCCTTATGCTTGCGCAGTCTAAGCTCGATGAAATAAGGGCACGCTCAATCTATAACTATACCGGTGGTTCATTTAGACAGAGACATTTGTCGCTCGACGGTCAATACTTGTGTAATATTGATGATGTATATGAGAGCTCGAACCTTAGAAAAATAACAATCTCGGTCGGCTACGACCTCAATGGTAACAATCGACTTACGAATGATGAGATCGAGGTGACACTGGCTACCTATTTTGCAAGAAGGTGGTGAGCAGTCCTCGATATTCGACCCTTGATACGAGATCCTCGTTTTTCTTTTTTTGCGACATCGAGTATCAAGCGTAGTAGTGGACTTATGGGACTTTTTATGCTGGACCAAGGATTTATTCCGTTTACGGTCGCTTACGCCTTATAAAACAGGTCAACATGGTTAAATAACCTCATTTATTACAGCTTTTTTGGCCATCGCTTAGATTGACCGATAATACAAAATCTTACATAACACCCCCGCCGATTTATGCCGAAAATACCATTAGTTATTGGAGGAGTTATGGGTAACATAATGCACTACCAAAACAAA
>CAZQKO010000041.1:4089-12489 GCA_964593945.1 uncultured Pirellulales bacterium
ATATTGCCGGAGTTTAGAGCCATACAAAACAGTTGGGATTCCAAAGCCGATAACGCCGAAATAATTCAGAACAGCAGGGTTCTGACCGACCACTTGTATCGCAACATCACGAAGGCTCGGCGAATAACCGCTGTGAGTAATTCAGACGACACTAATGGATATATCGAATTTGAAAACGTTGACGTTGACGTCCTCAGGTATGATATTCGGGATAATAATTATGTCGAATTTGGTGCCGTCGATGAGCTTTCAGAGTTGGCCGGCCCCGTCAGCAATTTACAGTTCACGTGCTACGATGCCTTTGATTTGGATAATCCTCTGAATATGCATACAGCGGATGTTAACGATATCCGCTGTGTAAAGATTCAGGCAACGTTGCCTAATCCATCCAGACTCGGTCGGGACAAGACCATCGCTGCCCAGGTATACCTTCGATCTAATCCAAATCTCGAAAGTGAAAACATCGACCTTGTAGGCTGGTGGAAATTAGATGAAACCAGCGGTGCAACCGCATCGGATTCCTCCGGTAACGGTAATCACGGCACACTAATCAGAATGAGAACTTCGGACGCCTGGGTTACAGGCAAAGACGGTGGTGCACTTGATTTTGACGGAAGAAATGATTGTGTACAGGTTCCTGATTCTCCCAGCTTTGATATAGACGATGAGATCACGGTCGCAGCCTGGATCAATCCTGAAGATGCCTGGAGTTGGCGAACTATAGTCTCGAAATTTGCTCATACCCGTCATCATTACAGATTGGACCTTTACTGGTTTCTTTATAGTCGCAAAATCGGGATTTCTTTAGCTGGACCTTGTGGCAGTTGGGATTTGTGGAGACCGGATGTTTATATTCCGACCGATATCTGGACACACGTAGCGCTTACTTATGATGGCTCTGAGATGGTAATGTATAAGAACGGCGTCGCAATGGCCGACAGGAGGGAAAGAGGTACTTTGGAGTTGGCTGATTCTTCCAGTGACGAGTTGTTTTATATCGGTAAAAACACGGAATGGGGCGAATACTTTTATGGCAAAATCGATGATGTGCGCATTTATAGACGAGCACTAAGTGCGGATGAGATCGCGGGTCTCTGCTGGGAACAGCCTTTGGTGGCGCATTGGAAATTGGATGAGACCAGCGGAACTACTGCCAGCGATTCGAGTGACAACGGCAATCATGGGACGCTGGTAAAAATGAATCCGGCAAACGACTGGGTCGAGGGAAGGGTCGGAGGTGCTCTGGATTTTGATGGATATGATGATTACGTTGAGGTACCTGATTCTCCTTCTCTTCATATTGCCGACGGAATCTCGATTCTGGCCTGGATTAATCCCGACGACAATCGTGACTGGAGAACCATAGCATCTAAGCTTGCCCACGTTCCATATTGCAGGACTGACCTTTACTGGTTTCTTTATAATCGGCGAATTGGTGTTTCTTTAGCTGGGCCTTGTGGAGTTTGGAGCTTGTGGAGGCCAAATGTTCGTATTTCGGAACATGAATGGACTCACGTGGCGCTGACTTATGATGGATCGGACATGGTAATGTATAAAGATGGGAATAAGAAAAAATCGACAGATGCAAGTGGTTCTCTAATGTTGGCAGAGCATAGCAGTAACGAATCGTTTTACCTCGGTAAGAACTCCGAATGGGGCGAATATTTCAAAGGTATGATCGATGACGTTCGCCTCTACAAGAGTGCGCTGAGCGAGGACCAGATCGAGACAATTTATAATGGTGGAGAGCTTGGCGGATTTGGCGGCAGAACCACGCCGATATTACCTTAGATGTGGTTGGAGATTATGAGAGCAAGGAAGAAAAATACCGGCCTTGTGTTTCTAATGACAATCTTTGTTATAGCGCTGCTGTCTGTGGCGGTGATGGGGATTCTGCAAATGAATACGGAGGAAATACAGCTTATGCAGAATCAGGTTTACGCTGCTCAGGCGCTCGCTATTGCAGAAGCCGGCCTCAACGATGCTTTTGCCGAGATACGAAACCGAAGAAATTGGGACAGCGGCTTTAGCAATAAGTCTTTTGATGGTGGCAGATATACCGTTGAAGTCACAGGAACACTTCCGAATCGCACGATTGTGTCCAGAGGGACTTCGTCGCAGGGCTTTATTGCCAAATTAGAGGCTAATGTAACGGTGGACAGCGACTATCCTTACGTAATAAGAATTGATAGCTTGAGGATCAACGAATGAAGCTCAGTAACAACACTGCGCTTGGAATAGATATTTCTAATAACCAGATAAGTCTGGCTCTGCTCAGAAAAAGTAAGGGTGGCGTCGAGTTAGTAAAGGCGGCCAGTGGTCCTGTCCCTGAGGGGGCAATAAAGAATGGCAATATTGAAGAGCCGGCTTTGCTTGCTAAAAGTATAAGGGAGCTTAAAAGCCACAATAAGATACGTTTAAGGCTGCGTCAGGCTGCGGTGTCATTAATGGCCAGACCCGTGCTACTGCAAATCATTGAGACGCCCAAGTCTATCGATGGCGGGCCGGCGAATGTAGGACAGTTTGTTCACAATGAGGTTAAACACTGCGTTGCTTTGTCTGGCAAGAGAATCGCGATGGACTTTTGCGGTGTTGGCTCAGGTGGGAAACCCGGCGGCGACCGGCTTTTGGTAGTCGCAGCAGATAACGAGAATGTTGCTCAGATTGTCAAAGTCTGTAATCTTGCCCGCGTTAATGTGGAAGTTATTGAGCCGTTATTGCTTGCTTATGTCAGAGCGTTTTATGCGAAAAAGATAGCAGGCAGGTTTGAGTGCAATGTGCTTTTGGCTGTACTGCAGAGTGACACCTTGACTCTATGTGTTCTTAAGAGGCAGGGCATCGACTTTATCCGGACCAGGGACATTGATGAGGAGAAAACGGAGCCGGGAGTACTTTGCGAACGGGTGGCTTCCGAGATAAATGCGATCATACAATTTTATGACAGCGTTGATGACTCGGATAATTCAGGTAAATGGGACATCATGGTGGTTGCAGATAGTGTGCAATTACCTGATGATGCTCAGCAGTCTCTAAGAGCCAAGCTGACGGTCGGCACTTTGCAGGTAAGAAGGCCCGAAGATGCATGTCAGGATACACCCGTTGTGAAAGATGGCGCGCGGGTGGAAACGGGTGCTTCAGCGGTGGCAATTGGCCTGGCTATGAAGCTCTTGGTCCCGAATGAGCCTAATTTTAGGATAAACCTGTTACCTCCGGAAGCGACCGATGTTAAAGCCTTCAAAAGACATGCTCTCATCACGGCCAATATTGTAGCGGCTGTCATATTCGGCATGGTTATAGCGGTCGCTGTGTTGGGATTGGGTGCCAAAAATCTAAATGCGGAAATAGACCGCCAAAAAAAGGAGAATTCATTGTTGGATTTGAAGATGCTTTTCAAGGAAGAAAAAATGTTAAGCAGCCGTTTAAAACAGTTATCAGGCGAGCCTGGTCGGCTGAATGAGATTTTAGATTCACGCGGTGATTTCGATTGGCCTGGCCTGTTAAACGATATTAAAAAAGGAACGCCTAAAACTGTTGGTATAACCAACTTGTTTAGCAAGGGTGATTCCACGGTAAGTTTGGAAGGTATTGGCCTGTCGTATGAGGCAATTCGCTGGTTCGTAAACGCGCTGGGTGAATCAGAGTACATAGCAGCAGCTTCTTTAATTGAGACAGAAAAAGATGACGAGAGGGGTGGATTGATCAGGTACACAATCAATTGTTTACGTAAGCCTGTCCCTTCGGCAGGCTCAGGGCAGGCTCTGGGTAGGGCCGAGGGGACCGAAGAGAGGAAATAGTCAGTGTTAATTGATAACGTTGCTAAATTAAACAGTGGATCAAGAAATGCTATTTCTGCTGTACTGGTTATAATCACAACGATAGTGTTATATAACCTGGTAGTAGCGCCACACGTCGTTTATTTGTCCTCAGCGAAACAGTATGAGACAGTTCTGTCCGAGTTAGTAAATACAAGCAAAGTTATCAGGAGTGCCGTTGGAATCAAGAAAAAGAAACTGAAAGAGTTGAGCGGGCAGTTTGCTAATCTTCAGAATGCTTTGTTTACAGTCAAGGAAGCAAAGGAATTCTTTAGCGACCTGCAGGCTGTTTCAGAGCAGGCAGGCTGTGCGGTTTATTCGCTTAATTTTGTCACGGGTGGCCAACGCTCTGAGGCAGGACAATCCGAAGATGCTTCGGGTATAGCTGCTAACAGTGCGGTGCTGAGTGTTATAGGTGGATATAACGATTTAGTCAAGTTGCTCGAAAGACTGAAAGCACGTCCCCAGAAAGTTTTTATAGATTCATTTAAGATGGCAGGTCACAACGATGGCTCAGGTCGCCTCAGATGTGATATGACTGTTAAAATTTATACAATCCAGGATAAGGAAACCCTTGCTTATGAATAGGTCAAAGTATGCAAAAATATTGCTGTGCGTTTGCCTTTTGGCTGTTGTTATGTTGAAAGCTCGGTCCGCGCAATCTAATTCCGCACAGATCAGCATAATGGATGTTGGCCGTGATAATCCTTTCGCAGCGCTCCCTCGGAACGAGAAAATTACTATACCGCAAAAGGTAACACAGACTCCATCAATAGAGCTGGAAGAAGTGCCGGTGCTGTTTCTTGAAACCATAACTCTCAGGTTTCTTAATGCCAAAAACCTTGAAGGCATTATAAAGAGCATGTCCTCTCGATATGGCAGCTTAGCCGCGGATCAGAATACCAACTCTCTGATAGTTTGTGATTCCCGTGACTATCTCAACAAGATTATGACCGAAATAAAAAAGATCGACAAAAGACCACAGCAAATAATGGTAGAGGTGGTTATTCTTGATGTCCAGCTTAATGATGACAGCGAGATAGGTATCAACTGGGATATTCTTTCTGATAAAACATACGATATAGGTTATAAGCAGAATTTAACAGCATCCAGGCTGGGATCAACGGTGGAGGATGCGACCACTATAGGTAATGCAACAGCTTTTAATACTACAGGACTCGGCGGCGATTTCAGTGTCATTAGCGGCAGGGTCCGGAATATTGTTCATTTGATACAGGAGAAAAGAGATGCAGAGATTATTGCCAGCCCACGAGCCATGATGGTAAGTGGTCAGACTGCCAATATCAGTGCTGTTGAAGAGATTCCATACACAGAGGTGAGTGATACTTCTGAAGGAGGCTCGATGACCTCTACCGAGTTTAAAAATGTTGGCGTTAATTTGCAGGTAACAGCCACAATAACAGACGGCAACGACATTTTTCTGATAGTTGAAACAGAACAAAATGTTAAGACAAGTGAGAGTTCCACCGGCGTTCCTGTAGTCGATACCAGAAAAGCTAACACAGCACTATTACTTAGAGACGGCCAAATTGTTATTATTGGAGGCCTGAGACGACAGGAAAAAACTATAGAAGTTGATCAGATTCCAATTCTTGGTGATTTGCCGATTATCGGTAATCTATTTAAGAACACTAATACGGTGGTATATAATTCCGAGTTGATAGTACTGCTGTCACCCCATATTTATAATGATGAACCGGTCCCTGCAGACGTAATGAAGAGATACAACGAAATCAAAAACAAACCGGCGTTGTCCCTGCCGGGTAACGAAAAAGATGAGATTAAGCTGTGGTGGGATGAAGAACAATAGCTTAGCAGCTATGCGGCTGTATTTTTGCTAATATTGTTCTGTTTTTGGGTCGATAAAAGAAGACTGCAAGATAGTGTAATGATGAGGAAAACATAAAAAATAAGCAAAACTTTAAAGGCGGAAGCGAATGTTCGGACTATTTAAGCCAAAAAAGAAATCGGAGCGTCCTAAGATACTGATAGTTGATGATGAGCCTGATTATATTACAGCTATCCAGTGCCGGCTTGAATGGAGTCACTATGATGTCATAACAGCCTCTAATGGGCAGGAGGGGCTGGAGAAGGTGACCAGTGAGAGACCTGACCTTGTGTTGCTGGATACTAATATGCCGGTTATGAACGGCCATGAGGTGCTCGAGAGGCTTAAACAGCACCAGGAGTTAAAAAATATACCAGTCATAATGGTCACCGCTCTCTGTGAGGCGCAGGATGTAGCCAAAGCCTCATCTTACGGCGTTGTGGATTATGTTGCGAAGCCGTTTGATTTCTCAGACCTGGTGGAAAAGATCGCAAAGGCACTGGAAAACAAAGTGGCTAAAGTGTGAAGTGACTAAAGTGCCTAAAGTTATAAATTTACACTTTAGCTCACTTTAGGCACTTATAACTTAAGAGCCGAATGTCAGATATGGATAGCTCAAAACTTAAAATTCTGTTGATCGAAGATGATAAGATCGACCAGAAGGCATTTGAATGGCTGGTCCGAGAAGAGAATCTTCCATATGATTACACAATAGCCAGCTCTGTTTCAGAGGCCCGGGACATATTGGATTGCAAACAGTTTGATGCTATTGTCTCTGACTTCTCACTGTGTGACGGTACGGCATTCGACATCCTGAATTCAGTTAAGGATACTCCTGTTATACTTGTTACTGGTGCCGGTAATGAGGAAATCGCTGTAAAGGCGATAAAAGCCGGCGCATGTGATTATCTGATAAAGGACATTGGACGAACATATCTCAAAGCTATCCCGACAATAGTCGAAAATGCTATCAAGCATAAGAAATTGGAATTGATACTCGACCAGAAGCAAAAAAACCTCGTGGCGATATTTGACGCTGTACCTATTGGTATGCTGTTGGTTGATGAGAATCTAATAGTTAAACGTGTCAATGACGCTGTCAGGCAAACTGTTCTCAGAGAGTTCAAACAAATTATCAATCGGCCAATCGGCCAGTCTCTATGTTGCGTCAACAGCACTTACAATGAGAAGGGTTGTGGATTTAGCCCGTCCTGTACGTCATGTTTGCTCCGAGAGACTGTTACATGTGCGTTAAACTCCGGGCAATTTGTGCAAAAGGTCGAAATGCAGCCTGTGTTAAAAGTTGCCGGCAAGGAGATTATGCCCTGGTTCTGTGTAAGTGCCGAGCCTGTGATTATCGATGGCAGTAAGCACGTGGTCATTGCCATCGATGACATCAGTGACCGGAAAAACGCGGAGGAGAAATTAAAAGAAACAATGGAGATAAAATCGCAGTTTATTTCTACAGTTTCACATGAGCTGCGAACGCCTTTAGGGTGTATGAAAGAAGGTATTTCCATTGTTTTAGAGGAGATAGTAGGACGAATTAACGACCAGCAGAGAAAGTTCCTGGATATGGCAAAGAGAAATGTGGATAGGCTTGCCACATTGGTAAATGAAGTTTTGGATTTTCAGAGGCTTGAGTCCAATAAGGTAAAACTACATATACAGGATAATGACGTAAGTGAAGTTGTTGATGAGGTTTATCAAACCATGGCTTCTTTCGCAAAACAGAAGTCAATAGATTTTACCCTTGAGCTTGAGGGCAATTTACCCAAGGCCAGATTTGATAGTGCCAAAATCATTCAAGTTTTGACAAACCTGATTAGCAATGCAATCAAGTTTACGCCGGAGGGTGGTAGAGTTTCTACTTGCGCTAAACGACAGGACGAAGATTTAGTAATACGAGTCAGTGATACGGGTATGGGAATACCTAAGGAAGCCCTTTCAAAAATATTTGATCATTTTTACCGTGTACATCGCCCAGGCAAGGAAATTCAAGGCACGGGTCTGGGACTGGCTATAGTTAATAAAATCGTAATGTTGCACGGCGGTAGAATCGAGGTTGAAAGTGAAATGGACAAAGGCACAACCTTTATTGTCTTTCTGCCGTTAGCTGGCAAGCCTATGCCGGAGGTCTTGCCTGCAAAAATGGACGAGGCTCTGGAAGAAACTCTCGTTAACCGCTAATTTCGCATGGAATGTGTTCACTCCTGCCTAAGTGTAGCAATCCACAGTGCTTATCGCATAATATTGCTTTAGGTGATTTATTTCAACCGGTTATGCTACATCTTCTCGCCATACTTGAAGGTAGGAAATTCCCTCTAAATTTCAATTCCCTCGACAACACTCTCCACAGGACGCCTTACGGCGGGGACAGGTTTCTTGTCATTTCGCAATAATAAACCAGGATTAGTTTTGCATTCTACACATGTTTTTTTGGCAATACTATTGGCAGCAGAAGCGTCTAATAATATGTTAAATAGCATAGGTTTTTGGCTTTTTTTCTGTAACCTTTTGTTATATAATCAAATAGGGGAAAATTGAATGATTTTACGCCGGAGGAGCGTATAGGAGAAGAGTGTTTATGTTCTCTACATTTTGGCCAGTGAAATTACTATTTCGCAACAGCGAATCTTTGATTTGGTGTCTATTTGCCGCTGCATTAATTGTTTCTATAGGTGGATGCAGCAGACAGCACTATAAGGAGGATGCTGATAAGGAAGTATATAGAATTAT
>CAZQKO010000041.1:12589-16566 GCA_964593945.1 uncultured Pirellulales bacterium
GGGGATCCGAGGCATACTATTGGTTCGGTTTTAAGTGGTGATTTAGCTATACCTTTGCTGGGCTCGGGTGCCGGCAGAGTTGCGCGGGAAAACTTAACACAGGCTGAACGAGATGTTTTGTATCAGATACGCACATTCAATCGTTATCGCCAGACATTTGTAGTTTCAATCATTAACGACTACTACAATGTTTTACAGCGAAGAGATGCAGTTACCAATGCCAAGAATAATTATGATAGACAGGTTGAATCGAAACGGCGTTTGGATATGTTGGGCGAAGCCGGTCGCGAGGCTCGTATCAGTGTGGATGAAGCAGAACAAAGAATGCTCAGTGCGGAAAATTCCTGGGTGACTGCTCAGCAAAGTTATGAGCAGGCGCTCGACCAGTTTAAGATAAGTTTGGCTATGCCTACAGATGCCGACATAGAACTTGACCCGAATGAGCTTGAGGCCTTAAAAGATGCAGGCGTAAGCGATCCCAGTTATACAGCAGATATAGCTATTGAAACAGCATTAGCCCAGCGTCTGGATTTGGCTAATACAAGAGATGCGGTTGAGGATACAGCCCGCAAGCTTGAGCTGGCTGCCGATGGTCTTGGTGTACAGTTGAATCTCACCGGCAGCTTGGATGTTGATTCACCTGATAAAACCAGGTTCACAAGATTGCAGTTTCAACAGGGCATTTATAGTTTGGGTTGGGATGTAGATTTGCCGCTGGATAGAAAAAATCAACGTAACTCATATCGTGAAGCCCTGATAAGCTTTGCGCAGAGACAGCGCTCTTATGAGAACGAGATAGATAATGTTAAATTGCAAATACGCAACGCATATCGCCAACTGCGTGAGCGAGCGGAGTCTTACCGCATTCAACAATTAAGCTTAAAATTGGCTGAAAGGCGTCTCGAAAATAACCAGTTGTTATTAGATGCTGGTCGTGCAGATGTACGACTATTACTGGATTCACAAGATGCCATGGTAAATGCCCAAAATAATCTGACAGCCGCATTGGTGAACCACACCATTTCAAAATTGAACTTTTTCAGGGATGTTGGCGTACTACAGGTTAGACCCGATGGAATGTGGGAGGAATAATATTATGGTTGATAATATGCAAACAAATAACCAGAACGTAACGAATAATGAACCTCGTAACAGGCGAGTTTATAAGAAGCGAGGCAGGTGGCTGTGGGTGGTATTGCTCTTTATCGCAGTGGCCGTGACGGTTACGGTTCTGGTGGCGGCAACGAGAAAAGCAGGCCCGGTTACAACTACCAGTAGCACATTCACCGCACGCCTAGATAATTTAACCATCACAGTCACAGAAGGTGGAAGTATCAGGGCCCACAAATCAATACAGTATAAATGTCAGGTCGAAAGAAGAGGAGGAGATGTAACAATTCTCAATGTTGTTCCTGCAGGCACTTATGTAACTCAACAGGATGTAGATAACGACATGGTCCTGGTAAAGCTTGATTCTTCGTCTTTGGAGGAACGGTTGGAACAAGAGAAAATGGAGCTTGCAGGTGACCGAGAAAATGCTACCTCTGCACAAGAGGCATATCACATTCAGGAGCTACAAAATGAAAGTGATATTGCCGACAGTGAATTAAAGGTAAAGTTTGCCCTGATGGATTTTAAAAAATATCTTGGCGAAACTGTCGCAAATAAATTTGTTGAGGACGTGAATTCAGCAACAATTCTCAATAAAGTTGATATAACTTCGCTGCTTAACGATCCTGATAGTCTGGGTGGAGAGGCTTCACAGGAGCTAAAAAGATTGACTGACAACATTACCCTGGCTAATAGCAGGCTCCAGCGAGCAGAGGATACATTGGACTGGACAGAAAAGCTCTATGCGAAAGAATATGTTTCTTCTAACGAACTGCAGGCAGATCAACTGGACTATGACAGCCTCAAG
The DNA here is from genome assembly GCA_964593945.1 of uncultured Pirellulales bacterium. Classification (GTDB taxonomy): domain Bacteria; phylum Planctomycetota; class Phycisphaerae; order Sedimentisphaerales; family Anaerobacaceae; genus CAZRMQ01. The sequence continues at coordinate 14,508 of CAZQKO010000041.1, forward strand.
ATACAGAAAGAACAGGCCGTAATTAGTATGGAGTTATTTAAGCGTTACGATTTTCCCAAGCAGGTCGAGCAACTCCTCAGCAACTACGTTGAGGCAGGACGGCAATTAGAGCGGACGTATGCTGAATGCCGTTCAAGGCTGGCGCAGGCTCAGGCAAGACTCAGTAACGCCCAAGAGAGGTTTCGGTCGCAGCAATCGAGGGTAAATGAATTAGAAAAGCAGATCGAGTATTGCACGATTAGAGCAAAGGCTCCAGGACTGGTGGTATATGGTACCGGTGGTGAAGCTGACTTCTTTAGAGCTATGCGGGGCAGGGGCGGTATGGGCAGCGGAATTGTCGCTGAAGGAGAAGTTGTCTCTGAAGGTCAGGTGATTATATCTATGCCTGATACGGCTTCAATGGTTGCTGAAATTGGTGTCCATGAAACCGAGGTTGATAAGGTTCGGCCAGGTCAGCCTGCAACTATAGTTATGGATGCCTTTCCCGACAAGGTATTGCAGGGCGAAGTGCTTGAAGTGGCGCCACTGCCCGATGAGCAGCGCGGCTGGATGAATCCGGACCTTAAGGTTTATAAAACCTTAGTTAAAATAGATGGTTCCCATGATTTTCTCAGAAGTCGAATGTCCTGCAAGGTTCAAGTTCTCGTCGAACACTTGGAGGATGTCATAATTGTGCCCATTCAGGTAGTGTCAAATCGTGGCGGCAAAAAGGTCTGTTTCGTTCAAGGGCCACAGGAGCGTGTAGTGCGAACAGGGGCTTTTAACGATACGTTTGTGCAGATTATTGAAGGTTTACAGCAAGGCGAAGAAGTGCTGTTGAATCCTCCACTCTTCAGTGAATCGACAGGTGCTATAGGATTCCAGCAGCAACAACCATTACCAGAGATGAGAACTGAACAAGGTCAAGCTGATACAGAAGCCCAAGGCAGACCTGGCGACCAGACCGAGAGGGGAGCTGGAGGATTAGGGCGTAGTCCAGACATGTCGGCTGAGAAACCGCAGGAGGGTGGAGAATCACCAGGTCCTACAGGGCCACCACAGGGCAGACAGTTTCAAATGACAGACGAAGTGATTGATCGCATGCTGACAGGTATGAAAAAGTTCAACCCGGAAAAAGCCCAAGAGTTAGAGAAGTTGCGCAAAGACGATCCTGAGAAATTCAAAACAGAGCTCGAGGGGTATATGAAAAGTATGCGTGAAACAATGATGAGACAAGGCAGAAATCGTATGGGACAGGGACAAGGTGATGCAGAAGGTAGACAAGGCCGTTAATTTCGAGACCGATACACCCATCTTGGTGATGGAAAAATTGTGTAAGAATTACCAACTCGGCTTGGTTGAATTGCGGGTCTTGAGGGAAATAGACCTGGCTATTACCAGAGGTGAATATGTAGCTATTATGGGCCCCAGCGGTTCAGGCAAATCCACATTGCTTAATCTGATTGGCTGTCTGGACCGTCCAACCAGCGGAGATTACATACTCGGAGGACAAAGTGTTTCAATACTTGATGACGATGAGTTATCGATGATACGCGGAAGACGCATCGGTTTTGTGTTTCAGTCGTTTAATCTGATTAACCAGCTCAATATTGTAGAAAATATTCAGGTTCCGATGTATTACCAGGGTTTCACCGAGCACGAAAGTGCCGAACGTGCAAGGGAATTAGCCACATTAGTAGGCCTGGGCGACAGAATGAAACATCGGCCTTCGGAATTAAGTGGTGGTCAGCAGCAGCGGGTAGCAATTGCACGGGCATTGGCAAACGATCCGCTGATTGTTTTGGCCGATGAGCCGACGGGCAATCTTGACTCGGCAAGCGGTGTGGAGATACTGACTATTCTTGATAATTTGCACGAGCAGGGAAAGACCTTGATAGCAGTAACCCATGACGAGGGCATTGCTGAAGGTGCCGAAAGGGTTATACGTCTCTTAGATGGGCGCATACAAAGACAGGAATATAATAAGAAGACAGAAGACAGAAAACAGAAGACAGAATAAAAATTGATACAAACAGAGCCGCGACCGTTAGGGAGCGGTAAGTGGTGAATACGTTATGTT
>CAZQKO010000042.1:0-16042 GCA_964593945.1 uncultured Pirellulales bacterium
TTTCTGAAAATACCACGTGATAAAGCAAGGTTAAGAGCTTAACTTAGTGCCATTAAGGACACCACGCATTTCTACGGCCCGTACATTCGCAAGATTCCGCCTCTGCCGGTTGGAGCGAAGAAAGGTAGTACAGGTATAGCGGCGGCGACCGCTGATGGTGTGGGCTGGATTTACACTGCAGGCGTGATTAAGGCAAACACCAGTACTACCGAAACGGATGACTCCGGTAAGAAGTACAGCGAGTACTGACGAACAGGTGGTGGTGACTCCACCCTAGGTGGACTCGGTTCTTCAACAGGGAACTGAGTGAATCTTGAGCTGGTCACCGCAGTTTTATTGACTGTCAAGGTGTCCACAATATACAGCTTTGAGCCACTATAAGGACACGGATGGTTTAGCGGTAATGTGCCGGATATGTCAAAACGCTATCCTAAGGTCAAAACAAGTAAGGTGGGCTCAGCCCACCATTCTTTTCTTCGACCCGGCTCTCGTCTCGGCGATTCGCCTTGGTGGAGCGCTCCGGCGTAGGCCTTCGCCACGCCAGAAGCGCCGAGACGTAGCCGGACGTGCCTGCTCCTTCGGCAGGCTCCACTCGACTTTGTTCCCTTCGGCTGTGCTCAGGGCAGGCTCCGGGCAAGACCGAGCCCGCTTCTGCGGGGAAAGGCGGAGGCATGGCTTCAGCTTACTTGAAATCTTACTGGTGCTGGCCATCATAGTTACTTTAGCTGCAATAGCCACACCCAGATACGCTGCATCATTGACTCGTTACCGAGCAGACCTGGCCGCACGACGAATCATAGGCGACATAGAACAGGCTCGATTAGGCGCAAAAGCCGCCAGCACATCAATAAGCATTGAGTTTTTTGTCGGTGATAACAAATATGAAATACCAGGCCTGTCTCCGCTTAACGGCTCTTCCGGCAGTTACATCGTAGAGCTATCCGCAAGGCCATACGAGGCCAAACTTGTTTCAGCAGGCTTCAGTGGAGATGCCGAATTGATATTTAACGGGTGGGGCATGCCCGATAGCAGCGGTACAGTCATTCTAACTGTTGGTTCGGAACGAAGAACAATTACAGTCGATGGTGAAACTGGTAAGGCTACAGTCCAATGACATTGCAGAGACAACAATATAGCATGGATCGAATCCTGGCTCGACAAAAAGGACTGACAATTGTTGAGCTGCTGGTCAGTATCGCAATAACTTCGGTTATAATGCTTGCGATAGGCTCGTCGATGATGATTACCACGGCAGCGATGCCGGACGTCGATGGACCTGCCAATGTGGTCATCAACACAAGCGAGATAGCAGAACAGCTCGCCAACGAGCTGCAATACGCCATTTCCATCAATAATCGTTCTGCAAACATGATAGAGTTTACCGTGGCAGATCGTGATGGTTTCGCAACGCCGGAGACAATTCGCTATGAATGGTCCGGCACGCCAGGCGACCCCCTCACCAGGCAATATAATAGCGGAAGCGTTGTTGAAGTCCTGGATGCAGTACAGGAGTTCAACCTTTCATACGACCTCGAAACAATTAACGACGAAGTAATGCCGCAGTATGAAAGTGCCGAGACATTGCTGATCGGTTACAGCTCAACCGTGAATCTTGCGAATTATCAGCTACGCCCCACCCGGTGGTATGGCCAATACTTTCTCCCTTCACTGCCGGGCGATGCCGTCAGTTGGAAGGTCACACGGATTGAATTTTTTGTGAAGGTGGATGGGCAGCCAACCGGTGATTGGAGGGTTCAATTGCAGTTACCCACCGCTGGAGATCTACCCAGCGGAGATGTGTTAGAGCAAAAAAGGTTCCTGGAAGAGACGGTAAACGAAAATATATACCTGAGACAACGGTTCACTTTCTCGGATATGTCGGGATTGTCACCAGGGCAGGGACTTTGTCTGGTTTTAAAACCGGTTTCCGGCTCGTATCCGGGCCTGTTATGGGGTCAAGACGGTGGCGTGAGCACACCGAACAGCTATCTTGTAAGGTCTTATGACTCAGGCTCTTCGTGGTCGGCCCGTACTGATGAGTCCTTGCTGTTTTCAGTCTATGGCACAGTAACTACTTCAGGCCAGCCGACAATCCAAAATACATATTACGTCAAGGCCGTGCGGATTAAGATAAGGACGGGGGCGGATGAACAATCCATTGTATACGCAGGTGTAACGTGCCTCAACAGGCCGGAGGTGACACAATAATGGATGCAGCCGATTTCAGAATTTCAATTTTCAATTTTCGATTCAAATCGACAATTGGCAAACGGAAATCGAAAATTCCACAGACAATCCGTCCAGAAGGCTTTACTCTTGTAGAGGCTGTTATTTCTTTAATAATTGTTGCTACCATGTTTGTCGCTGCTCTGAATACCGTCGGGACATCAAGGCTTAGCCAGCACAAATGTTCTTTGGGAAATCGAGGCCGGTTGTTCTCGGAGTCACTGATGACCGAAATACTCCGGTTGGATTACCTTGACCCGGACGGTCAGAGTGTTTTTGGCCTTGAGCCGGGTGAATCTGCGAGCACAAGGACTGATTTTGATGACGTGGACGATTATCATGGCTGGTTGTCAAGTCCACCTGTCGAAAAAGATGGGACACCCATCCCCGGCCTGACCGGGTGGAAGCGAAGTGTAACAGTAGAGTGGGTAGAGCCTTTGGACGTGACACAGGTTAGTGTAACAGAGACCAACGTTAAAAGAGTAACCGTGACAGTCAGCTATGATGATGTGCCGGTGGTCTCTTTGATTGGGATAAGGAGTGCTTATGGTTTGTGAGGAGGCCAATTGTCATTCCGAGCGAGCCGAAGGCGAGTCGAGGAATCTGCTTTGTGCGCAGATTTCTCCACTTCGCGTCCCTTTGGGACGCTTCGGTCGAAATGACAGCAAGCGGCGACGAGGCAGCATTTATATAATTGTATTGGCCTCAGCAATGATTGTTGCAGTCATTGGCTTAGGCTCGCTGTTTGCTGCTCGTGTTCAAAGACGTTCCGCCCAGGTCACAGAAGATTGCGGCCAGGCCCGACTTTGCGCGCGGTCGGCTATCGAGCTTGGACTGCTTCTTGTTCAGGACCAGAACTGGCGGAGCACCTGGTCGAACGGTACCTGGTTATCGAACCAGCAATTGGGTAACGGGTGTTTCAGTTTGGAAGGGATAGATCCGAGAGACGGCGACTTAGCCGATTCGCAATATGATCCGGTTGTATTGACAGGCATAGGGACAAAAGGAATTGCAAAGCGAAAGGCACAGGTTGTGCTTACCGCAGACATCAAACCACTTTTAGCGTTAAATACCTGCCTGCACGCATCCGGCAACATATTTATTTATCCCGGCGAGAGGATCACAGCCGTCGGATCGCCCATTTCTACAAATGGCTGGCTATTCAATTGGGGTACTATCGTTGGAGACGTCGAGGCCGTCGATGTCGGTAGTTTCGGCACTATAACCGGTCAGCTGACCGCTCCTGCCGCCGTAAAACGAATGCCTGATTCACAGGTTATCTCGAGGTACATCGACAAAGCGACTATTGTGCCTTTTACTGGCACTATTGATAAAGAGGTTCTAACACCATTCCTCAATCCCTGGGGCTCAACAAATCCCGACGGAGTTTACTTTATCGATACCGACAATCATGATATGACTATCAAAAACTCTCGAATACATGGTACACTTATTGTACGTTGTGGCGATAAAAAGCTCACTTTAGATAATGCGGTATTCATGCACGGTTACAGGTCATACTATCCCGTTCTGATTGTTGATGGTAAGTTAAAGATAAAATGCCACAGCGATGATTACAACCTGTCGGAGGACTCTCGTGATACAAATTACAATCCTTATGGTGCACCTTATCTTGGCCAGTGGGACGAAGATAAGCTGGATGAGTATCCCAACGAGATTCAAGGTCTTGTTCATGTCACAGGATGGTTAGAGCTGGATGAGACCGCTAAAATAAGAGGAGCGGTAATATGTGAAAGCGGAGTTTCCTGCAAGGAACGAAATACGATCATTCATGACCCTAAGCTGTACACGAGTCCGCCGGATGAGTTTACCTTCGTCGATGGCGTGCGTATCTCACCGGAAAGCTGCAGACAGGTCGTTGATTGAACCTTTCGATCTTCGATTTGCGATTTGCGATTTTCAATTGTAATCCTGTGGTGAGCCTGTCGAATCCATTCGAGCATTTATCTAATTTACCAATACATCTCTTCTTGCAATATGGAGCCGTAGTTTGTAGATTAAGCAAACAGCAGACTTGGAGAGGTGTCGGAGTGGCTGATCGAGCCGGTTTCGAAAACCGGTGTGTCCTTTTGGGCACCGCGGGTTCGAATCCCGCCCTCTCCGTTATGAACGAGGTGAATACTGGAAGGGAGCAGCACAACTGCTTGTGGCCGTCTGTCATTTTTTAAGGTATGTACACAGCTTTTTCTCAGAGACTTTTTTGTCCTTGTTACACTTGGTTCTGCAGCCGATGCAGGCGAAATTTACATAAGGCGAATAGAGGGAAGATAAAAATATATTCATAGGCCGGCGAAGTCGGAACTGGAAGGATTAAATTATGAATCGAATATGTAAGGTGCTCATCGCGGCAGCAATCATAGTGGGGCTGTCAGTCATGTCAGGTTTGGTGCTCGCACAGAGTACAAGCGATGCTCTCGAGCAAGGTTTCCGGGACCCGCCGGATTTAGCCAAGCCACGAACATGGTGGCACTGGACGGGCGGCAACATCACAAAAGAAGGGATAACGAAGGACTTAGAGTGGATGAAACGAGTCGGCATTGCCGGTGTGCAATTAGCGGATGTTAGCTTGGGCTGGGGCCAAACCGTAGAGAAGAAGATTGAGTTCGGAAGTCCGGAGTGGCTGGATGCGGTCCGCCATGCGGCCTCGGAGTCCCAGCGGCTCGGATTGGAGATGGCGATATTCAGTTCGCCCGGCTGGAGCGAGACGGGCGGGCCTTGGGTAAAACCGGAGCAGGCGATGAAGAAGCTCGTCTGGAGCGAGACTATCGTGGAAGGGCCGCGGAAATTTAGCGGCAAACTGCCGCAGCCGCCTTCAAATAATGGACCGATACGCAACATGTGGCGTGGTGGCCGCGCTGGCACACAGCCAGACCCAACTTATTACGGCGATAGCGCGGTTGTAGCTTATCGTACCCCAGCAGAGGAAGCTAACATGGCCGACCTTAATCCGAAGGTGACAACTAATGCCGGTGACATCGACGCGGTAGCGCTGCTCGATGATGATTTGAATTCATCAGTCACCATCAAGGCTCCACAAGGCAGCGGCCCGGCATGGGTGCAGTTTGAGTTCGCACAACCATTCCATGCTCGCGCTATCACTATCAGCGGCCGCGGTGGCATACCGGTAGGCCTTGTGCTGGCGAGCGAGGATGGCATGAGCTTTCGGACACTGGTGACACTACCCGGTGCGCAGCTCTATCGCCAGGGGCAGGTGCGAACTTTTGCGTTTTCAGAAACAACTGCGAGGTTCTACCGGATTGAGCTGATCGGCGCGCCATTAGGCCCCGCGGCTACGATGAGCCAGACGCCTTCGAAGCCGGCCGGCCAGTACGTTCTCATGGATGCAATATTGCACTGTGGGGCACGCATCCATCGCTGGGAAGAAAAGGCGGGATTTAGCTTTCTGTTTGAGTACGACTCGGTGCCAACTCCCGATGTCCCTGCCGAGACGGCTATCCAGTGCAGAGATGTTATAAATCTGACATCGAAGATGATCCCTGATGGAAGCCTGGAATGGGACATCCCAGCTGGCAGGTGGACGATTCTGCGTATGGGCTACTCACTGACGGGAGCAAAAAATCGGCCGGCAACACCCGCAGGAACAGGCTACGAGGTTGATAAGCTCAGCCGCAAGCATATTGAAGCCTATTATCACGGCTACTTTGACCCGATAGCCAAGTCCTTGGGACCGCTCTTTGGCAAGAGTCTTCAATATGTGCTGATAGATAGCTGGGAAGCTGGCATGCAGAATTGGACCGATGAGATGCTAAACGAGTTTCGCAATCGACGTGGATATGACATGATTCCATATCTCCCCACTTTAGCTGGCTGCGTGGTGGAAAGCGCCGAGGTGAGCGACCGTTTCCTCTGGGATTTCCGCCGAACGCTGGCTGATATGTTTGCCGATTATCACTATGGTGCGTTGGCCGAACTCCTTAAGGAGCGAGGCGTTGGAACGTACGCAGAGGCTGCCGGTGTATCTTTGGAGATTCCCGAGGATACGCTGCTCAACAAGAGCAAAGTAGATATTCCAATGGGCGAATTCTGGGTGCGAGCACTTCACCCGGAGTTGATGTACTACCAGGACGTTCGTGGTGCGGCTTCGGCAGCACATGTTTATGGCAAGCCTCTGGTGGCAGCCGAGTCATTCACGGGAGGTGGTTATGAGGCGCCGTACACGCTGAAAAAGGTTGTTGATTACTGGTTTGCGCAGGGTGTAAACCGCATCGTCTTTCATACTTCTGCGCATCAACCGCTCGACACCAAGCCTGGTAATACAATGGTCGGGACGCACATAAATCGAAACATCACCTGGGCGGAGCAGGCCGAGTCTTTTATGACTTACCTGGCTAGGAGCTCTTTTCTGCTGCAACAAGGTCTGTTTGTAGCGGATGTCGCTTACCTTTTGAACGAGGGCGCTCCATCAACTATGCCTATTTGGGGGGCGGGACTAAAGCCGGAGCTGCCCGAAGGCTACGATTACGATTATGTGAACACCGATGTCCTGCTTAACAGAATGTCGGTGAGTACTGACGGCTGGCTTGTTCTACCGGATAGGATGAGCTACCGCGTGCTGGTCCTGCCGGAGATTGACCAAATGACGTTGCCGGTACTGCGTAAAATCCGTGAGCTTGTCAACGGCGGGGCAACGGTGCTGGGTCCCAGGCCCGTGAAATCGCCGAGTCTTATCGGATACCCGGATTCCGACAGCGAAGTGCAAGCACTTGCCAATGAGCTGTGGGGCGACCTTGACGGCATAAGCCGCATGAAACACATTTATGGAAAAGGAATGGTGGTATGTGGTCTGCCGATTTCCGAAGTTCTTGCCTCTTTGAGTGTTCCCAAAGATGTCGAGTATAGCAAACCTTTGGATGCGAATTTGTCGTGGCTGCATCGCCGCGCCGGCGATACCGACATTTATTACATAGCCAATCTGACCGACCATCCTCAGAAGATTGACGTTCGATTTCGTGTCAGCGGCAAAGAAGCGGAACTTTGGCATCCTGACACTGGAGAAATCGAACCGGCAGAATATAGTATTGCGGATGGCCGTACTACGGTACCGTTACATTTAACAGAGCGCCAATCTGTATTCGTGGTCTTTCGTCGGGCTGCTTCATCGCTATCACGTGTGCTACCGCCTTCAACGAGAACGATACTTACAACGATAAGTGGGCCGTGGGATGTAAGTTTTTCTCCAAACCTTGGAGCTCCGGAGAAGATACTGTTTGACAAGCTCGAATCCTGGACAGTTAACGCCGACGAAGGCGTAAAGTATTTCTCCGGCACTGCAACCTATACTAAAACAATACAGGCCCCGCAAAGCTGGTTTCAGGCAGGGGCGAAAATCCTGCTTGACCTCGGCTTGGTGATGGATATTGCTGAGGTCTCGGTCAACGGCACATCGCTGGGGACATTATGGAAGGTGCCGTGCCAGGTGGATGTCACAAATGCGCTGAAGCCGGGAGAGAATCAATTGGAAATCAAGGTCACCAACGAGTGGACGAATCGGCTGATAGGTGATAGAGCGGCTCCACCGGACAAGAAGGTGCTTGCTGCTGGTGGCCCGATGATTGGCGGCTTTGGCGGGTCTCCGCCTCTGGCTGAATCGGGTCTGCTCGGCCCTGTTACGGTGGTTTTAATTACGGCTCATTAAATTGTGCAAATCGAATATGTACAGGAGGTATCTATGTCATCCAAACTCTGTTTTATGATTTTCCCGGTAGCTTCTTTGATTATGCTGCTATCTTGTGTTGCGAGTGGTCGGTCGTCCAGTGCACCACGTACAAGCGTAGCAGGCATTCCCGTCAATAACAATGAGGCGCTCGTCGGAACCTACAGTCTTCCTGATCCACTGACACTCGCCAATGGAGAGCCGGTACGCGATGCTGAAACTTGGTATCAAAAACGTCGGCCTGAAATCGTACGGTTGTTTGAGGAGAACCAGTTTGGCCGCAGCCCAGAGCGACCCGCCGGCATGAGCTTTGATGTGTTTGATAAGGGAACACCGGCATTGGACGGCAAGGCCATTCGCAGGCAGGTGACAGTGTGCTTCTCGCCGGACAAGGATGGTCCGAAAATGGATATTCTTCTTTATCTACCTGCAGATGCAAATAAGCCGGCTCCGCTTCTATTAAATCTGAGTTTCTCTGCAAACTCCAGCGTGGTGGATGACCCTGGTATTAAGCCCGGCGAAGTCTGGGGCAGGGACAAAAAGAAGGTGCCTGCACCAAAAGGTATGAATTTCGGAAGACTGAATGTCGCACCATTTCTGGCCAACGGCATCGGGGTAGCTTCGGTGTACTACGGCGACATAGAGCCGGACTTTCAAGGTGGTATTCAGTATGGTATACGCAGGCTTTACCTTGAGCTGGGGCAGACGAAGCCTGCGCCTGATGAATGGGGGGCAATCGCTGCCTGGGCATGGGGGCTTAGCCGCGTAATGGATTATCTGGAAACCGATAAAGATGTGGACGCAAAACGAGTTGCCATCTTTGGAGTGTCGCGCCTCGGAAAGACCGTGTTATGGGCAGGCGCTCGCGACACTCGTTTTGCAATGGTGATTGCGAGCTGTTCTGGTGAGGGTGGAGCGGCCTTGAGCCGGCGAAATTACGGCGAAACCATAGCACATCTGACGGCGCCATCAAGATACCCATATCAGTTCTGTGCCAATTACCAGAAATACAGTGACCATGTTGAGCAATTTCCTGTCGATGCACACATGCTTATTGCGCTGATAGCACCCCGTCCGGTATTGCTGCAAACCGGCGACCAGGATACATGGTCGGATCCGAAGGGCGAATTTCTGGCCGCGGTTGTGGCTGGGCCGGTTTATCGATTGTTGGGCGGTCAGGATTTGGGCACTGACCAAATGCCACCGGCCGGGCAGCCAATCCTGCACACGATCGGCTATTATATGCACAGCGGCGGACATGGAGCCCTTCCGCCCGACTGGGATGTGTTCCTGAAGTTTATGCGGATGCACCTGCAGCCTTGAATATAATAAGGTCGGGCTCCTGCATGACCGTCCAGCCAATCTAACCGGTGCCACATGAAAACACTTGCTGCAAAAATTGTTTTTTATTAGCATTAAGTAGTGGAGAGCGGGTTCGAATCCCGCCCTCTCCGTTCTACGCTGCGCTACGAACGGCGGGCCGTTCTTCGAGGCGCTACGAACGGCGGGCCGTTCTCTAAGGATTTCGTTAATCGGCAGCGGTTGCGCAACTCGACCCATGAGATAAATAATTTAGTAACCAAGGTAAAATCGCAGTTGGCTATCTCACGGGTCTCGTAGCGGTTATGTTTATCGTTAAACGTTTGACGAAACGAGCCGCGCAACCGATAAACGTAATTTTGTTGAATATAAGGATATTAAATATTGATACAAACCACTGATGGCAGAGAAAGGATTATTCGCACCGGACCCTATCCGGAGCTTACGCTGACGGCAGTAGTGATAGGTTATGCACTTGGTATCATCATTGTCATCAGCATGGGATATGCCTGTCTTATTCTTGGTTTTTCACATGAGTCCTCGGAGCTGGCTGCCATCCTTGGCTTTGGAATTCTGCGGGGTATTCTACGCCGAAACAGCATAATCGAAAATAATATTAACCAGACGATAGCAAGCAGTGTCAACGGAGCTTCAGCCGGGATGATGTTTTCAATCCCGGCTTTGTTTATTCTGGGCCATACAGACTTCAATCCTGTGCTCATGGTGTTCTCATGTATTGCCGGCGGTGTGCTTGGCATCGCTTTTATTATCCCCTTGCGCAAGCAGATGATTGATTTTGAGCGGCTCACCTATCCCGGTGGAGTGGCTGTTGCGACGATTTTAAAATCGCCGGGGGCGGGTGTCCACAAAGCACTATTGCTTCTGTCGGGCATAGCTGTTAGCGGCGCAGTCAGTTTTATCAGCCAGTTGTTTGGGTTCGAGTACTGGAATCTTGGTAAGCTGCTTCATATGCCTGATTACATGAACGGGATTTGGTTTGTGTCACTACTGACAATAGGTGTTGCGTTCATTGCCGGGCGAGGCGGCCTTTGCTTTGTCATCGGTGGCTACGTCTGCTACTGGGTATTGGCACCGGCCTTGAAGATAATGAACCTATTGCCGGCGCCAGGCACAGTAGAAAATGTACCGGAGCACCTGCGGCTGACACTCTTCAGGCCCGTCGGTATTGGCATGCTGGTGGGAGGCGCGCTGGCTGGTATAGTGCTGGCCTTGCCCTTGATCCTAAGCGCCGTTCAGAGCATGCAGACGGCAGCAAAGGCCAAAACCGCTCTATCCAGAGACGAAATGCCCATCCGTCTGCTCTACGCTGGAATCGGCGGTGCGGTGGTGCTGCTGTTTGTCGTTGCCCTTATGTCCGTGGAGAAGATGGGTATTGGTAGAGCGGCTCTGATGGCACTGCTCGGCACAATCTGGATATGGATGGCCGGTGTTATCCTTTCGGAGTGTATCGGCAGGACCAACTGGTCTCCGATGAGCGGCATGACCCTCATCGCGGTCACAATTTTTATCATAATAACGAGCGGCCTGGGTGACACCGCAGCAATAATCGCCTCGGTCATGGTAGGGGCAGCTACGTGCATGGCTATGTCCCAGGCTTGCGACCTTATGCTCGACCTCAAGACCGGTTATTTAGTGGGAGCTTCACCAAAAAAGCAGCAGATCGGCCAGTTTTTAGGCACATGGTTAGGACCTGTTGTAATTATGATACTGATTTTCGTTCTGCATAAGGCATACGGCCTGGGCAGTGAACGGTTGCCCGCGCCACAGGGGATGGCCTTGGCGCAGATGATAAAAGGTATTTTGGGTGGAGAAGTACCCGTTGCGAAATATATCGCTGGTGCCGGCCTCGGCGCTCTACTTAGTACCACAGGTATTGGTGGACTTGGCATCCAGGTCGGCCTTGGATTCTATCTGCCGTTTAGCGTTGTCCTTACGTACACAATCGGAACAGTGCTGCGACTTATATCAGACTGGAAAATGGGCCTGCGCTTCAGCGAAGAAGTGGGGATTCCCATTGCTGCAGGGCTTATCGTGGGTGAAGGAATTGTTGGTGTTAGCTTCGCCTTCTACTACATCTTTGCAGCACCGTAAGGCGTCCTCCGTCAGTCCACAGGACGCCTAACGGCGGAGTCCATAGGACTGTGGAGTGCATAGGCCTGAAAAGGAATGCTACGATGAAGAAGTTTGGGTATCTGCTAATTACTGTTGGCTTTCTGGCAGGCGCTCTTGTTGCCGTACTGGATGAATCAAGCGTCAGATGGGGCTGGTTTTTGGCTGCACTTGGTACAGGTGCCTTCGGGGTGCTGCTGGTTCGTATAGGGTTGCATAAGGTAAGCCGAGCTGGAGGGAAATTAGCTGACAATATGCAATCTATCGAGGCCAGCCTCAGCCACATCGTTGAAAATATTATCAGGCTTAACACGGAAAAGCAATCCATCGACACGTATGAAGTCCGCTTCCGCATTGATGAGCTTTTTATTGAAGACCTGGATACTTTTGTTCAGGCCAGAGAAAGTATAGCGCATGTTTACGGATTGACTGCGTATGCCGATGTGATGAGCTGTTTTGCAGCGGGGGAGCGGTATTTGAACCGTGTTTGGTCGGCCTCAGCCGATGGCTATATTGATGAGGTGAACGCCTATCTGGTTAAAGCTCAGAAACAGTTCGTTGACAGTTTGGACAAGATAAAGAAGTTGTGCAGATCAGATGCTTAGATCAAAGCCGGGCATACCATAGAAAAAAGGCCGGGCTTTTTGCCCGGCCTTTTCCCGATGTATCGGGATTATTTTCTGTCAGCATCCTTACTTTGGCAAATCCTCTGGGGCGACATCTTTGACGCTCAAATCGCCATAGATAACGCGGTAGGTTTCTGAGTCTTCCGGCTGATACCAGAATATAGCGGTATCAGCATCGCCGAGCTTTACGCCTTTTCCGGCATAATGCCATTCGCCTTCGCCTTTGAAGAATCGAATAAAGAGCAGATGTCGGGTCAGTTTCATTCCCAGTTCGGTTTCTTCTTCCTGAGATAATCCAAGTTCTTCTATCTTTTTGCCTATTGCTGGCGCCTGCTTGAGGTAATCTTCGACGGCGACACCTTCGGGAAATTGGCCGTCTCCGATTATTTCAGCACGGATTCGTAGCCCCTCGATGAAATCATCTTCAGTAGCGCCAAGCAAATCAAGTTCAACCTGCTGCTGTGTATAACCTTCAGGCACGTCCATACTAAATAGCGTCTCATCCATAGGCACATCAAACATGACGTTCTTGCAAATAACCTTCATTTGGCCGCCCATCTGTTCGATCCTTACCGGCAACGCAGTTTGCGGGTCAGCCCAGATTATAATCTCAGCTTTGGGATGTGTGGCCCGAAAACCGATTAATTTCTGACTGGCAATCTCCCGCTCACCAAGCTCTTCAACTTCGAATTCAGGATGCGCCTGCAAGCCGGCGATGAGATTTCTCAATATCTCCATATAATTTGGCATTGATGGCAGGCCTTTTAAATCAACATATGCCGCCTCTTTCTTTTCAGTATCGAGTGAGAGAATCCTTCCGGCTTCCAAGTCAATGATGCTGATAGCACTTTTCATATTCGATAGGGTCCTTCTGATTCTTGAACCCATAACCATATCGTGGATGACCGGCCCACTATCTTCTTCTTCGCCGATAATGATGTCGAAAACGGCAGTCTGGGCATCAAAGATGGGCTGGATCACCTGAGCAAAAGTTGGTTGTGTGTGAGTAAGTGGGTATAGAACTATAAAAGCCGCTACAATTATCACTGCTGCGGCTGCTAATTTTGTTATTTTACTTTTCATGATTATACTCCATATTGAAATCGAGTTCTTTTGTTTAGGCAGGTGGTAGCTTTCGATTGCATTTAACACTCGCTGCTGCCGGTTTGTCATTTCACCGTTAATATCTTTGAACAGTTCACTTAGTAACAGATCTTCTTCCAACAGAGCCTGCATGTAGTTCCTACAGTCGGGACATTGACTTATGTGTTGATTTAGTATGTGGGTATCTTCTTCCGAGAGAGTACCCGTGACCATGTCGGCGATGTAGTCTTTCATTTTGTTACAGACACTATCCATTTTATTACCTTTCTGTGCTACTCTGCGAAGCCGCTGCGCAGGGCGAAGCAGAGTCGCTACGTAGCACAAGTTAGTAGTTCGTGCAATTGTTGTCTTGCGCTTCTGATTTTCTGACAAGCTCCCGAATGGGAGATGTTCAGCCTTTCAGCTATAGCCTTGGCATTCTTATTTTCAAAGTAGTACATCACTAAAGGTACCCGTAGCTCCTTTGGTAATTTCTTGATGGCCCCGTGTAGATCGTGATTCTCATTTATTGCTTGTTGGGCTATTGCCGGAGATTCAGCACAAAGATGCTTTATACGTTTTCGCCGGCGAATAAGGTCGATGCAGAGATTGCCGGCTATCCGAAGTATCCAACGCCCGAACTGTACGCCTTCGCGGAGCTCCGCTATCTTCGACATGCCCTTCAGAATAGCGTCCTGGGCGATGTCTTCGGCGTCGTGGACATTTGCGAGCGTACCGAAACACATCGCAAAAACATGCCTGTAATGGCGCTGCACGAGTACCGCATACGCGTCTTTGTCGCCTTCACACGAGGCAGCAACCAGGATTTCGTCCGAACGATCGTCCATTATGAGCTCCTTTATCTGTTACCATTATAAAGACGAACATTGAGAGACCCAAATGCAAAAATATTTATGTTTGATAACGAATAAATGAAAAAGGCCGAGCAAGAAAAACCCGGCCTTTGTGTTAAACATTATTTTTTACTTGGAATTTCTACTTTGGCAAATCCTCCGGTGCCGAATCCTTGACGCTCAAATCGCCGTAGATAACACGATAAGTATCCGAGCCTTTCGGCCGATACAGGAATACTGCAGTGTTAGCATCGCCAAATTCCACACCTTTGCCGACATAGTGCCATTCAATGCCGTTTGGGTCAAGATGACGAAAGAACATAAATCCTCGCCCCATTGCCATACCAATCTGCATTTTCTCTTCGTCAGAAATGTTCAACTGATCTACCTTTTGTCTAAGTGCAGGAGCCACTTTCAATATATCTTCAGCGCTCACGTTGTCCGGGAAATTTCCACCGAGTACATGTTCTGCCCAATATTGCAGAACAACAATGAAATCCTGCTCGTCGAAATCGGTATAATCCAGTTCCTTCTCATGCAGGGTATATCCGTCAGGTATGTCCATGCTAACCAGCGATTCATCTACCGGCACATCAAACTCGATATTTTTGATAATGGTTTGTGACTGTCCCATCAGCATCTCAATGCGTATCGGCGCGGCCGTTTCAGCATCAGCCCAGATCGTAAGTTTTATATTTGGTACACTAAGCAAGAATCCAACAACTCTTTGGCCATCAATCCACCGCTGCCCTAGTTCCTGTACTGGCCATTCAGGGTGGTTTTCCATGTCATCCACAATGTCTCGGACAAGGCCCAGGTAGCTTCTAGTCCATCTCTGAAAAGGCCCCTGTATATCAATATATACCGCGCTTTTATCCAGCGGATCCAATCTGAGCATCCTGGCACTATCGAGGTCGATTATCGCGGGTCCCATATTAGGTAACGTTCTTCTTATTTTAGAGCCGACAACTATATCGTGTACAACTAGCCCGGTTTCTTCACTACCTACAACTAAATCAAGAACTACCGTGCGGGCGTTAAGAATCGGTTCTATGACATCGGCAAATGTAACGGTAGCGCCCAGAGGATTGCCGACGAAATAAAATGTGATAAGAACTGCCATGATTATCGCTGCGGCAGCAGCAAATTTTGTTATCGAACTTTTCATAATTATTCTCCTTATATTCGGCAAAACTAAAGCCGTTTTTGTTTTCTTGGAGTTCTTTTGTGCTTTTAGAACATCATCTAAAATTCGGTCACGCATTTTGGCACTGGCGGTAAAATTCAACTTCTTCTTAATTGTCTCTTCCATATTGTCCATAGGTCTCATCTTTCCACCTCACCATCTAAAATTGACCGCAGTTTATTTAAGGCGTACCGGTATCGGCCTAAAATCGTATTGATTGATTCGCCTTGCAGCTTAGCTATTTCTCTGAATTTCATTTCACCTTTTAGATGCAAAACTACTACTTCTCTCTGCGGCTGCGGAAGCTGAACAACGGCGTCGTTCAATCGTTGCGATTCTTCGCTGTATATAATCAATTGCTCAGGCCCATCGGAGCTTGTACTTACCGGATCTGACTCATCTAATTTCGCCAGCTGTCGCTTGTTTGCTCGAATTTGGTCTCGTGCACGATTGCAAACGGCGGTTGCAAGATAGCTTTTAAGACTCCCGGACAGCTTGAATTCTTCCGCAGATTTCGCAAAGGTAACGAAGACATCGTGAACAACGTCTTCAGCCGAGCTTGCATCATTTAAAAGAGCCATCGTCAATGTCAGCAAATAGTCGAGATATTTCTCATAGATACGACGCAGCGCATCTTTGCTGCCACGCTTGAATTTCCATTTAAGCAATTCGTCTTCTATCATAAGGTAAACTTCTATTTAGCCATCAGAACGACCGTTCGTCATTAATATCACGATTGTCCGTATTATTTTATTATAAAGAAAATAGATTTTTTTAATACTTTTTAGCATTTTGTTCTTTAAAAACGTGATTTTGCTTGCACGAGCGCATAAAAAAAACCGAGCTAAACAAGCTCGGCCTATTTACAGTTACTGCTATATTTGCTGCTACTAAGGTTGGCTTTCGAGTTCCGCCAACTGCT
>CAZQKO010000043.1:0-2343 GCA_964593945.1 uncultured Pirellulales bacterium
TCGAGGTAAAGGCCTTCTTGGAGACATAAAATCGGTCAAAATCCACGGTGAAGTCCCAGCCATGAAAGGAACCTTTTCAAGCATTTTTATCTGCTTTTCGTAAAGATATTCCTGATACTCTTCGGACCATCGAGTATCCTTATCAGCGTGGAATCCACCAAGTGCCCCACCTCCGAATTCGCTGATAATAACCGGCTTATCGTAGATTGTTCCCCACGTGTACAAATCACATCTGTCAGGCAGACCCTCATACCAGCCGATGTACTGATTGCAGCCGAGAACATCCACATACTGGCCGAACGGGTCATTTATTACCGGCTTATTTCTGCCTTGGTAACTCTTTTCCATCGCTGCTGTAATTAGACGTGTTGGGTCCAGGCTTTTTGCTCGCTCGACCAATGTCTTGAGAAATTCATTCCGAGCGTCGCCCACCGGTGTTTCATTTGCTACTGACCAAAGAATGATAGAGGCTCTATTTTTGTCACGGGTTATCATTTCTGTTAGCTGGTTGAGAGCATTTTTCAATGTGCTTTCATTTTCCCAGAGGATTGTCCAATATACGGGTATCTCAGACCAGACAAGCATTCCAAGCCGGTCGGCGGTTCTTGGCATATATTCGTTATGAGGATAATGAGCAAGGCGCACGAAGTTGCAGTTCATTTCCTTTGCCCAGCCAAGTAATGTTTCGGCATGTTCTTTTGAATATGCCCTTGCCTTACTTTTAGGGGCTTGTTCATGTATGCAGACACCCCGCAAGAAAATGGGCTTGCCATTTAGCAAAATTTTTGAACCTTCGGTTTCTATACTTCGAAAACCAATAGAGTCGGAGAGGCTATCAGTTTGGGACTCTATAATTACATCATAAAGCCTGGGATTTTCGGGCGACCATAGCTGCAGCTCAGCATCGAATTCAAACTCCACATATCCATCAGCATTGGTTTTAAACGTTTGCTTTACATCGGCCTTGGGAATTTCGACCGTTATCGTTTGGCTGGTTTGTTTTCCATCAAGCTGAATCCAGCCTGCGACTGTTTTCAGGGAACCCCTTTTGAGTTGAATAAAGTAGTCTCTTATGAAGGTCTCCGGGACCTCGATAAGCTCCACCCGGCGGGTCAGGCCACCATAATTCCACCAATCCGTATTTACGGTCGGAACACCTTCACGCAGGCGTTTATTGTCAACCTTAACTATAAGGAAGTTATCCTTTTCACGCACAAGCCTGGTTATCTCAAAATTGAATGGCGTAAAACCTCCCACGTGCTCGCCGAGCTTTTGGCCATTTAAGTATACTATAGAATGGTAGTTAGCGGCGCCAAAATAGACGAAAACGCGTGTTTTGGGATCTCTTTGTCCTCCTTGGGAGTCCTTACGGACTTGGGACTCCTTACGGAGATAATCAAAGGATTTCTTGTACCATATTGTACCTTCATAAAAAAATAGTTTTTCCTGTTGTGAGTTCCAGTCGCCGGGGACATTTAGGACCTCGGATTTGTCAAAGTCATATTCTACCAGATCGGTTTTATTCCGAGCTTTGGCATTTTTAAAATAGCCGTTTTTGCTCGGCAGATAACGATAATCGTAATAGCCATTCTCATAGGGGTCAATAATCACGTGCCATTTACCGTTCAAACTAACGGTTGTCCGATGGTCAACGTTGATGATTAGATTCCGCTCAAGCGGATATGCATTAATTGCAAAAAAAATGATTAAAACAAAACTTAGTTTAACAACCTGTGGTGAGCCTGCCGAATCCACCTTCATTTTAGCTCCTTCTTCCCATTCATGTCACTTTAAAGTAAACCCCGTTAGTAAAATTGCATGTATTTGCACGACGCATTGGCGGAACTTATCAGCCGGAAGTGTTACCGTTTGCCACTTCGGGCTGCGAACTTTCATAAACGAGCGATAGTCATCCAGCTTAATACACAAAAAAACATATCTTTTTTGCGCAAAATCATAAACCGCCCTGCCATCAAAATCAACGTCGATATTCTCCATCTCATACGCAAAGATAAAAATCGCCTGATGGCCTGGGCCAAAAACCTCCTGCCATTTAGTAAGTCCATCGATATCTTCGGCCGTGACCCAACATTGGAGACCTGTTAATCTGTTTAGACTTGTTCCCTTAAATTTTCTCCCTTTTACCTCAACTATTATTACCTGCCCATCCTGTGGTGAGCCTGTCGAATCCATGCGAGGATATAATAGAAAATCAAAGCTCTTGACCTTGCATTTTGCAAAAGCTGCTTTTTTGCGCTCGTCTATCGCAATGTACTGAACGTGATTATCAATTAACCAATTTTCAAAGGCCACCTCATAGTGATTCCGTGGGAAATCCTTCAT
>CAZQKO010000043.1:2443-16021 GCA_964593945.1 uncultured Pirellulales bacterium
CAATTAACCAATTTTCAAAGGCCACCTCATAGTGATTCCGTGGGAAATCCTTCATTTGCCTGTACCTTAGGTGCCTGTACCTCAGGTGCCTGTACCTCAAGTGCCTGTACCTCAGGTAAGCTCAGCTCCGTAAGGTGTCCCAAAGGGAGTCTGAAGCTCCGTGAAAAATTTTTCTAATTCTTTTTCTTCCTGCACACCTGTTGTCATATCTTTGACAGCAAGCTTATTTGATTTGAACTCCTCGCCGATGATTACGCACTTTTTGGCTTTCTTCTCGGAAGCTTCTTTCAGCTGCTTGCTTAGTTTTGCGGACTTGTAACTGAAACCGGCTCTTTGGCCTTTCGATCTTAGCTTCATCGTAAGTTTAACAGCAGCTTCCTTATAAGCTTCTTCTACATAAACAACAAAATAGTCCAGCTCTCCACAGTCCCAGGGACTCCTTGCGGAGGACGCCTTACGGCGCTGCAGCTCGGCTTTGATTAATCCCTTTTCTTCAAGCAATATGCTCAGCACACAATCACCAATTGCAAACCCGGTAGCCGGTATATTCGGACCGCCAAAATCGCGCAGGAGATTATCATATCTGCCGCCGCCGCCAATCGCTCGCAGGAGATTTGCCTTATCATAAATCTCATAAACGATACCCGTATAATAGGCCAATCCCCTAACGACACCTGGGTCAAATTTACAATATGTACCAATTCCCATTCGGTCCAGCCAATCAAACAGCTCTATAAGCTCATTGGTAGCCTGTTGGATTTCTGAGTTAGGCTCGGCCACCTTACTGATATCGCGGACTGCCTGAGTCTCCATAAAGGTTTGTATCTTATCCGCTATTTCAACATCAGGAACCTGTTCGCTCAGCATCTGCCTAAAGGTTTCGAGCGGCAGCTTGTCCTTTTTGTCCAGAACAACATAAAGCGAGTCCAAACGCTCCTCGGTGATCCCAAGGCTCTTAAGAAGAGCGGCAAGTAATTTTCTGCTTGATATTTTCACTACAATATCATTTGGTGTCAGCCCAACGCCTCGCAGATAATCCAAAGCGCAGAATATCACTTCAGCATCTGCCAATACGTCATCTACGTCGATTATGTCGATGTTCCACTGGAAGAATTCGCGGAGTCTGCCTTTCTGAGGTCGTTCGGCACGGAACAACCTCGGTACCGAAAACCACTTGATCGGCCTTGGCAATGAATTGATACGCTGGTTAACCATCCTTGCAAGTGAGGGCGTCATCTCAGGCCTCAAGGCCAGCTCTCTTCCGCCACGGTCGGTGAGGCTAAAAAGCTGCTCGGCGATCTCGTCACCGCTTTTTATCTGAAACATCTTCAAATATTCAAAAATAGGCCCATCGTATTCTTCAAAGCCGTTACGGATAGACGCCTGTTTCCAGCCGTCGATTATCCAGTTTCTAACAGCCATATCCTGCGGATAAAAATCTCTTGTCCCTTTTACCGGTGGTATCTTCATTTCTTTCTCTTTTTCTTCACTTTCTGCTTTTCTTTCACTTTATGGCGTAAACCATGCTGTACATTTTCAAATTTTACTTTTATATACTCTTGTATCTGTCTATCATTTTTAAAGTGCAGTTCATAATCATATTCACCCTCAACATAGTCACAGCTTTTGTGCCGGTATTGCCTGCAAATCCTCGGCCTCTTATCGTAAATCTTGCAGCGATAATCTTTCTCCGAGAGGTGCCGACACACATTTTTTATATTGATGTACCAGTCGCCATCTTCCACAAAGACCGTTATACCTTTATGGCAGAGATACCATCTTATATCTTCGTAATCTTCTTTTGTCTTGGGCGTTTCAATCGGTAGAGCAAAATATCTACAGCACAGACCCGTGCATTTGTTACACTGACTTTCTTTGGCCACTATCTTAACCCTGATTTTTGCCGCTCAACAGCATACTCCACTATTCCAAATCGGCACTACTGCAATGGACACTAATGCCATCGACCAATACAATGCCAAACACTATAAGCTATCAGCCAGCCAGCGTCAAGAAAGGCTGGATCGCCTCTTCATTGTTTTAAATATCGCGGCGCTTTACGGCACCATAAAAAATAGTATATTTGAAACGCATGTTTGCAATGGTCTCAAGACGCATTATAATATTGACAAATCGAACTAAATGAGCAAATATTAAAAGGTATCATACAAATGATGGTGAAATACAGGACACAACTTATCATACTGCTGGCCATTTTCATGCTGGCCGGACAGGCCAGGACGGCCCCTTTGGAGACCTGGCAGCTTGAAGAAGGTCAGGACTGGAAGTCCGTTCAGACCAAAGATGAAGATAAATACCTGTTAGTCATAGTTCGCACCGAAAATCTGATCAACACAGGTCAGACTTTAGAGCTCTTTGGAGAATGGAGCGAACTTAGAAAAGAGTTTCCCGAAATCGCAAAGCAGGATTTGGATACCTTCGTTGAGGCGGAACTGTTCCTTTGCGACCGGAAATTCGCCAAGGCGGCTACAAAATACTATAAATTTCTGGATAAAGATTATAGTGAAAGCAAACTCTGTGATTTGGCCTTCGACAGGCTTTTCCGCATAGCTGAGGCTCTTTTGGCCGGTCGAAAAATAACAGTGCTCGGCATATTTAGGATAAGGGGATACGCCCAGGGCGTCAGGATTATGGAAAGCATTACCGACCGGGCCGGTGATAAACCAATTGGAATCCAGGCCGCTGTTGCTATTGCCGAAAGCTATGAAAAAAGAAAAATGTTCAACGAAGCACATCTCAAGTGGTCTGAAATATCATGGCAATGGAAAACCGGTCGGATCGTCAAGCAGGCTTTGCTTAGTATGGCTCAATGTAAGCAAGCGGCATATAAAGGGCCAAAGTATAACGCATCGGGCTTAGACACCGCAAAAACCTACTACGAAAATTACAAATTACGCTATCCACAAGACGCTAAAAATCTTGGTATCGATGAAACACTGATGCAGATAGATGAGCAAATTGCATACAAGCAGCTCACCATCGGCTTGTACTATCAAAGAACCGGCAAAACACTGGCATCCAATCTTTACTTTCAAATGGTAATCCGGAATTGGCCGGAAAGCAAATCGGCTGAATTAGCAAAGCAAGCAATTGCAAAGAACCTCAGTAACGTAGAAACTAAGAATGAATAAAAAAAGATTTCAAAGTACAAAAGCACAAAAGCACAAGGACAAAAGAATACATGCTGCTTATGGTCTTATGGCTTGTGTACTTGTGACCGTCTGTTTTGGCCTGTGTAGCTGTTCCAAAATGACCGGCTATTACAATTCATCACTTTACCCACAGGATGTAAGAAGCGTCTGCTTAGAGATGTTCGATGCTCAAAGCTTCAGACGAGGGGTTGAATATAAGCTGTCTGATGCCTTGGCCAAACGTATCGAGGCAGAAACACCTTATAAAATAATTTCCAGCCCAGACCGTGCCGACACTGTAATGACCGGTAAAATAGAGTCAATTAGTGCATCAGTGCTCAGTATCGAACGAGAGGGGGGGCGGGCACTGGAAAACGAAGTGGAACTGCGGGCAGTGATGAATTGGAAAAATTTAAAAACTGGGGAATTATTAATAGATAATGAGTTAGTTATTGCGCGGGCTACCTATTCAGGCTTCCAAAAACAGGACTTTAACTACGGCTCAGCCGTAGCAGCAAACAATCTGGCACAAAGAATCGTAGAATTAATGCAGAAGAAATGGTAACAGTGAAACAAGGAGTTTTAACAGATAATGGCCAGTAATCAAGACAAAAAATCGATTTCACGGCGTCGTGGACCACAGCGTGGGTCAAACAAGAAACCAACGCTGCCAAGCTATAAGCGCGGGCCGTTTAGCTGGCTCATAATCATTATAGCAGTGATGTTCGCAGCAATGATGCTGCTGCCACGGCTCCAGAGAGTTGACAACATTAGATGGGATGAATTTGTCCGTTATGTTAAGGAAAAGCATATTGAAAGTGTTGAGATTAGCGATACAGAGATCACAGGTAAATTTCGGCCTGATACACCCGACAGGGCTACAAAAGCCACAGATTCTTTCGCCGTAGATTACAACCCAGAATGGGTAAACAAACAGTATCCTGATCTCGGCAAGTGGATTGAGGAAAGTGGAACTGAAGTAAAATTTGCCAAACAGCATACTTTGCTAATCATGTTACTCAATTGGATTTTTCCATTGCTGTTGCTGATTGGATTTTTCTACTTTGTTTTTGCGAGAAATCTTCGTAGCGGGGCCGGCGGAATGCTGATGTCTTTTGGCCGAAGCAAACACCGAGTGCAAGGCAAAGATCAAGTCAGAATTACATTCAAGGATGTCGCCGGTATCGAAGAAGCCAAGGATGAAATAGCTGAAATAATCGAGTTTTTGAAAAATCCAAGAAAATTTCAACGTCTGGGCGGGCGAATTCCACGTGGAGTTTTGCTCATCGGACCTCCGGGCTGTGGAAAGACACTACTGGCCAAAGCGATTGCCGGCGAAGCCGACGTTCCGTTCCTCAGCATATCAGGTAGTGACTTTGTAGAGATGTTTGTCGGCGTCGGAGCATCAAGAGTGCGTGATTTGTTCAAACAGGCTAAAGACAATTCACCGTGCATCATCTTCCTTGACGAGGTTGACGCGATCGGACGCAAACGCGGCGCAAGCTTTGTCGGAGGCGGCCACGATGAACGTGAGCAAACACTAAATGCGATCCTGGTCGAGATGGACGGCTTCGATACAAACGACCAGGTAATTGTAGTCGCGGCGACAAACCGCTCGGACATCTTAGACCATGCATTGACTCGTCCGGGCAGGTTCGACAGGCAGGTCATCGTCCCCCTGCCGGACCTAAAAGGCAGAGCCGACATTTTAAGGGTTCACGCAAAAAAAGTAAAATTAGGACCCGACGCCGACCTGAGTAGACTCGCCCGTGGCACGCCTATGTTCAGCGGAGCAGACCTGGCTGCTATTATTAACGAGGCGGCCTTGATGGCAACAATGGCCAATAAAGAATATATCGAGATGGCTGACCTCGAAGAGGCTCGTGATAAGGTTCGGTGGGGAAGAGCCAAGAAAAGCAGGGTCATCGACCAGAAGGAAAAAGAAATAACCGCCTATCATGAGGCAGGCCACACGCTCGTTCAGTCCTTATTAAAGGACGCAGATCCACTACACAAGGTCAGCATCATTCCTCGCGGACCAATGGGCGGCGCCACTTTTGCTCTGCCTGAAAAAGACAGAACCATATTTACAAAAAAATACTGCATGGCGCTTATACAAGTGTGTTTCGGTGGGCGAATCGCAGAAGAAATATTCTGTGACGATATATCCAGCGGGGCACAATCAGACATTGAGCAGGCTACCAGAATAACAAGGCAAATGGTCTTGACCTGGGGTATGAGTAATGAGCTTGGACTAATTAGTTACAACTCAGACTCAGGGATCAAGGACATGATATACCTGGCGCCTGGCGAAAAAGAGTATTCCGAAAAAACCGCAGAGGCAATCGATAGAGAAGTAAAAAGGATTACCGACGAGGCTTATAAAAAAGCAAAAGAGCTCATGGAATTAAACAAGGATAAACTCGAGAGAATAGCAAAAGCATTACTTAAATATGAAACTCTCGACGCCAGTGACGTCAACTTAATTCTGGAAGGTGGCGAGCTCGATAAACCTACGGTCGGCGATTTATTAGCTGCTGAACAAGCCAAGAGCGAGCTATCAAAGCCAACATAAAACCTACAGCAATAGCAAAACTCACTCTGTCAGCTAAGATTTTGGCAAATAGATACTTGGCCCCGCGTTTTACGCGGGGTTTACTTTATGTTGTTGGCTCAAATGTCTATGCAAAAACAAAAAACCTTAACATTGTGGATAATCTGTGGTTTCGCGGTTGCCTGCTGTTATACAGACACACAGGCAGCTTCGCCAAACTCTAAAAACACCGCTGACATCGCCACTTCATCGGTTGAGCTGGTAAGATACGAAAGCGAATTTTCGAATGTACATGTCGAGCCTGCGCGAATGGGCTCCAAGTTGGGCTTGGCCATCATATTTGAAGGGACCGACGATCTCCATTACTATGCAAAATCGGAAACCACACCGGCACCCGGTTTTGAACTTAAGATTAGAGCCAAATCCGAAGATTTTGAATTCGGCAAAACTATCTTCCCGAAATGGAAAATTTTCCAGGACCCAACTGGCGGCAAAGTGGAAGTATACTCTGGCAACTTTACTGTCTTTGTCCCAATCAAAGCTGTCAAAGCCCTACCGAAGACCTCTGAAATTGTGACAAGTAATATTGAAGTCAAAATCTCCGGCATAGCTTGTACCAGTATGGTTTGCCTACCACCCTTTGAGAAAACACTGCAAATCACCGTTGACTGGAGCGAGCGCGATTCGTGGAAAGAGATCCGTATTGTAACAAGCGGTGAGCAGGATATAGTTGTTACCGGGCCAAGCTATTCAACCTGGTTTGCTCTCGGTTTGGCATTCGTAGCAGGACTGGCTCTAAACATCATGCCATGCGTCTGGCCTATCTTACCTCTTATAGTGATGCGTTTTGTTAAACAGGCAAAACAAAGTAAGAGTAAATCCATAGCAATGGGGCTTGTTTTTTGCCTTGGAATATTGTTGTTTTTCGTTTGCATTGCAGGAGCAAATATTGTTTTACAAAGCTTCTACGATACAACGTTGAGCTGGGGTGATCATTTAAGAAATCCAACCATTGTAACAGCCTTGTCACTCTTGATGATAATAATGGCATTGTTCATGTTTGGCATCTTTACGATCACAGTGCCTGCTTCAATATCAAATAAATCCGGTTCCGGCGAAGGATATTTAGGCTCGCTCGGTATGGGATTTTTAGCAGCAATATTGAGCACACCCTGTAGTTTCGGGATTTTGACAGTCGCTTTCGTCTGGGCACAGGTACAACCTTTAGCTTTGGGTACCTTTGCAATAATAGTAATCGGACTCGGAATGGCCCTGCCATACGCGATACTGACATCGATGCCCGGCTTGTTAAAATGCCTGCCCAAAGCTGGAAGGTGGATGGAGCTATTTAAGCAGACACTCGGCTTTATTTTGTTAATAGTCGCTGTGAAACTGATAAAAGCAGTTCCTGATGATAATAAAATCAACGTACTGTATTTTGCAGTTGTTCTAAGTTTTTGCGTCTGGATGTGGGCCGGCTGGGTTGGCTACGGGACTAAGCTGTCACGCAAACTATTGGTTCGTATTATAGCTGTGGCTTTGGCTATTTTTGCTTTTCGGTTATTTTTTGCGCCAGAACTCATTAACTGGCAGGAATATAATGCAGATTTGATTGCTAACGCTCGATCCGAGCAAAGGCCTGTTTTGATAAAGTTCACCGCCGGCTGGTGCACCAATTGTGAATTTATAGACAGAGTAGTCTATAAGCGTAAAGATATTGCGAAATTGATAGAAGAAAAAGGTGTTTTAGCCGTCAAAGCCGACACCACGGAAAAAGGGTTCCCCGCGACGTTGGCGTTGAGAAATGTCCATAAAGAACCCGGCGTGCCAGTTAGTATGCTATTTGTGCCGGGGGAGAAAGGCCCGGTCAGATGGCGCGGAATTCTGTTTGCCGATGAATTGAAAAAGTCCCTTAAGAAACTACCTGACTCGTCTTGGCGAAGGCTCACCGAGCCGGAGCAGGACAGGAGAAACAATGGCGAAAAAAGCGAAAACTAAAGCCAGACACGAACGAGGCCAAAGAATTGATAAGGCCGCGGCTGCTGAACGAGTAAAAAAAATATGGCCGATATTAAAAAAGAGATTTCCGGAGGCAAAAATCGCTTTGAACTTCGTCAACCCGCTTGAACTGCTGATTGCCACGATTCTTTCCGCTCAATGCACCGACGTTCGGGTCAATATAGTTACGAAGGATTTGTTCAAGAAGTATAAATCGGCAGATGATTGGGTAAAAGCTGACATAAAGCAAATAGAATCGGATATAAAAAGTACGGGCTTCTATCACAATAAAGCCGTCAATATTAAGGGTGCCTGCACAGCGATTATTGAAAAATTCGGTGGCAAGGTACCCAGCACGATGGAAAAATTGCTGGAGCTTCCGGGGGTAGGCCGAAAAACTGCAAATGTAGTCTTAGGCAATGCTTTCGGTATACCAGGCATAGTTTGCGATACACACGTTATCCGGCTCTCTCGGCGACTGGGACTGTCTGAAAATACCGATCCGGTAAAGTTGGAATTTGATTTAGCCGAAATAGTACCCAAGAGAAACTGGATATTATTCAGTCATTTGCTGATTTTTCACGGACGATACATTTGCAAAGCTCGTAAACCAGACTGTGAAAATTGTCCGATATCTAAATATTGTCCGGCAGCATTCGACCCGGCTTTATGGTAAAATCCGATTTATAATGACAACTACGTCCGCCTATAGCGGATAGGAAAGTTTTGAACCATGATTGAAATGTTCGAAAATCCGGTCAAGGACCTCTGGCGAATATTCAGAGTAATGGCTGAGTTCGTGGAGGGATTTGACGAGCTTGCCCTGATAGGACCTGCTGTATCTATTTTCGGCTCCGCCCGCGCAAAACCTCAGCAGCAATATTATAAACTTGCCGAGCATACAGCATTCGAACTGGCAAAGGCGGGATTTGCAATAATAACCGGCGGCGGCAACGGAATCATGGAAGCGGCAAATAAGGGAGCCACTGAAGCTGGGGGAAAAAGCATCGGACTAAATATCGAGCTGCCAATGGAGCAAATCCCCAATGAATATCAGAACCTGTCACTTAACTTCAGATATTTTTTCTGTCGTAAAGTGATGTTTTTAAAGTACGCCCATGGTTTCATAGTTTTCCCCGGTGGTTACGGAACCATGGATGAGTTTACTGAGGCATTAGTATTGATTCAAACGCTGAGACAGGCTAATTTCCCGGTGATACTAATGGGCAGTGAATACTGGCAAGGGCTTATCAAGTGGATAAAAGAAAAGATGCTGCAGGAGTATCATTTTATCTCTCCGGAGGACCTGAATGTGTTCACTGTGCTGGACGAGCCAGAAGCTGCAGCTAAGATTATAACAGATTTCAGGGAATCAGAGGGACGCAGTGGCATACAACTGCCGCCGGGAATGAGAAGAAACAAAAACAGTTAGTGATTCTCAAAATTTGCCTTACAATCCTTTCCTGCCCTGTGAAAAATAACAATTCAATCGACTAATTTTCATGCCTATTTCTCGCAGAAAAAAGGCATTTTTCTAAGGTTGAGCTTGTCATCTATTGCCTGCAGACGCTATTTTTGTTAAAATAATTATATAATAAGATAATAGACCGTTAGATACTCAAACTGACCGTTTTTCAACAATGTACTGGCATAAGTGGATATTTAACAGTAACATATCACAGTTTGTCATTCCCGCGCAAGCGGGAATCCACTGCTGCGATACGGCAAACAGATACCCGCTCCCCGCTTATGCGGGGACAAGCTTGCCCTGCCGTAAGGCATCCTGTGGACTGCGAAGGCAGGGGCGGGTATGACAGTACGAATCGGTCACTTTGAGTTAGATAGCAATCTCATTTGGTGGTGGAAATATGCGACGTAATTGTTTGGCACTGATTTTACTGTTTGTCAATTGTGTCCTGCTTTCAAATCTCGGCTGCCAAAGCTCAGAACAAAAGCTTGAAGCCGCTCTGAAAGCTCAGCTAACGCCAATCCTTACCTTTGAGAAAGTTGTCCACGACCTCGGTGAAGTTGGTCCGGAACAAAAGAAAACCGTTGAGTTTAACTTTACAAACTCGGGAAACGGTTTGTTGAAAATAAAAGAGGTGAAAGCCTGCTGCGGTGTTACAGCTTCGAAATTAAAGAAGAAAAAATACGCCCCAGGCAAAGGCGGGACCTTGAAATTCGAATATATCACGGGTAAGTATCTTGGATCGGAAACAAAACGGCTGCATGTGTACAGCAATGATAAGTCAAAACCCAACATTGCACTGACTATCAAGGCTAAAGTAGTTGTAAAAATCGATTGGGAGCCTAAGAGTTTCAAGCTCGTTCTTGAGGGAGACAAAACAACCTGCCCAAAGATTACAATCAACAGCCTGGATGACCAGCCCTTTTCCATAACAGCTTTCAAATCGACTCTTAACTGCATAACCGCTGATGTGGATACATCAGTAAAAACAACAAAATTTGTTCTTGAACCCAAAGTTGATGCAGAAAAAATTAAAGAAAATATGAGAGGATATATACACATCGGCCTGGACCACCCTGAATTGCATGAAGTCGCCATTTCATTTTATGTGCAGCCAATGTTTACAATTAACC
The DNA here is from genome assembly GCA_964593945.1 of uncultured Pirellulales bacterium. GTDB lineage: Bacteria > Planctomycetota > Phycisphaerae > Sedimentisphaerales > Anaerobacaceae > CAZRMQ01. The sequence goes on from CAZQKO010000043.1 coordinate 12,749, forward strand.
CACCACAGATAGTTCTTCTTAATGCTGAGCCACAAAAGCCTATACAAATATCCATCCAGATAATCAACAACTTTGGCAAAGATTTCGAAGTTGGAACCTTGTCATCGCAAAATAATCTCATAAAAGTCCTCGGTCAGAAAAAAACTGAAAACGGCTATCAGTTTGATCTGGAAATAACGCCGCCAGCTACAAAAGGCGAAGAGCAGATCTTTACGGATACGTTTCTTATAAATATAAAAGATGGCCCCAAAATAGAGATTCCCTGCAACGGATTTTATCTGATAGAAGAATAGCTATCATACGCTAATCTACAATGATACGATACCTTCTTCGCCAGTTGTATAAAGTCCGCTCGATACTGATTAAGAACCAACCTGGTATAAGGAGAATGTATTATGAAATGCACTTTTGTCTCTATTATCATTCTGCTTTTGGCTGGGATTTCTGCCAGTATCCAGCGAGAAGCTGAACAAGCTCGCATAGTTGAGCTTACACTGCACCCAGCCAAAACTCCTGAACCAGTCCATAGATACCAGCTTTTTCCAAAGACTGAGCAACTACGCGATGCAAATGCGGCGCCGCTATATGAAAAAGCTATCCAATCATTGCCTAAAAATTTCCAGAGAGAACAAGTTAGCGAGTGGGTCAGAAATCCCTTAGAAGAATTACCCCTTGAACAAGCGCGATTGACCCTGCAGCAGCACGAATCCACCATGCAATTGCTTGAACAAGCAGCAAAGTGTAAACACTGCAATTGGCCGGATTCGGAAGTCGATGAGGATCAGCTTATGGAAGGTCTGAGCAAATATCGCCAGATTATATATATCCTTGCTTTACAGACCCGCTTGCAAATCGCTCAGGGCCAGTATGCTAAGGCCATTGATACCTTACAGACCAGCTTTGCCATGGCAAAGCGTTTAGCCGTAGCTCCTACCCTCATCCAGGGCCTGATTGGCATATCAACGGCCGCGTTTATGTGCCAACAGCTCGAACAGTTCGTTCAGGGAACCGACGCACCAAATCTTTACTGGGCTTTGCAGAACCTTCCGAGGCCTTTGGTTGATTTGACTGAGAAAATAGAACTCGAATCGCCGGATATAAGAAGAAAAGTACGGCTTCAGATGGATAGACTGGACCGTCACGTGGCCGCTCTGCAATGTATTGAAGCGATGCGTCTTTATGCCGCGAAAAATGGCGAATTTCCAGATGATCTAAGCAATATCACCGACGTTGCCATCCCCGATGATCCTGCTATAGAGAAACCGTTTATGTATCACCGTACCGGCTCCAAAGCCATTCTGGAAGCACCTGCGCCGGAAGGTGCAACAGCTAAATATGCAATGCGGTACGAACTAAAACTAAAAAATGAATAGCCGAAGCTGGGCCGTTCTATTTAGAAGTGAATGGAACCGGTGGTTTATTAGGTAATTTGAGCATAAATTATGGCATTTTGCTCTAATTCAAGGAAATTTAAAAATCTAAAAAATTCGCCCAAATAGGTTGCATAACTTGAAAATGGGTGTTATAATCATTTTGAATAACCACAGCTAATCAAACAAGATTTACAATAAAAAATTTAGATAAAAGAATTTATAAAATGAAGGAGGCCATTTGCGATGCAAATACGTAAAGGTTTTACCCTAATTGAATTATTAGTTGTAATAGCCATTATCGCATTATTGATGTCGATATTGATGCCGGCACTGAGGCGCGTTAAGGAGCAAGCCAGAACAATAGGATGCGTAGCGAACTTGAGGCAGTGGGGTTTAATCAGTTCAATTTACACGGAAGCCAATGACGGCAGATTCTGGTCAGGCGAAGATGGCTCGGGATATTATTGGCCCTGGCAGCTCGAAGAACGGTATAAGGACTGGAAGCAAAATAAAGTCTGGTTTTGTCCAACAGCCAAGAAACCTGTAGTTGACGAAAGAGGTAATACCGCACCCACTACTAATATCTACAACGCCTGGGGCATCCATAGAGGTTCCTATATAGGGCATAGCGCAGGTACAAACGGCATATCCGGCAGCTATGGTTTAAATGGTCATGTCCTCGCGACGAAAAACCCCGCACCGCAAGGTACGCGCAATTCAAGCACTGTAGATAACTGGAGGACGCCAAATGTACACGGTGCAAATAATATACCGCTGTTCGTAGATGCGCTGCGTTTTGACCTCTGGCCATGGTCTGAAGATGCGCCTTCCACTGACATATATGCCGCTTGGACGGCAGACAATCTAATGGCACGTGCCTGTATTAATCGGCATGATGGGTATGTAGGCTGTGTACTCCTGGATTTCTCCACACGAAAGGTCGGCCTTAAGGAGTTGTGGACGCTAAAATGGCATAAGTCATTTAATACAATGGGACCATGGACATTAGCCGGTGGCGTCCAGGCAAGCGACTGGCCGGATTGGATCAGGCCTATGAAAGACTACTAACTACTAATTAGTCTTTCCTGAAAAAAAATTTAATTTTAGGATACTGAGGTTTCTTATTTTTTGGTTTTACAAGATTATGTTTTGGGGGCGATTTTGTTGTCTCCTTGCATTTCCGATAATTACCTACAATCAATTTTAGTGACTTTTCCGAACCGATTAAGCCAATCTAAAAGACATCTTTGCGTCGGCGCAGTTCGGAAAGAACCTCCACAGGCGAGGCCTTTGGCATGTGCAGGGCGTTTTTGAGCTCGGGCGCATCGGCCCGTAAAAAAGGATTGGTTAGTCTTTCCTGCAGTATTGTTGAAGGAGCTGTAGGCCTTGCTTCTTTTTGTGCTTGCTTTGTTCGCTTCAGGCATTGTTTCACAGCTTCATTTTCGGGTTCGATTGTCAAGGCAAATTCGTAATTTTCCACTGTATAGTCATGTCCGCAATAGACAAGTGTCTGCTCAGGTAGAGAAGCTAATTTGTTAAGAGAATTCCACATCACTTCTGCATCGCACTCAATGATTCTGCCACAGCCTCCAACAAATAATGTGTCGCCCGTCCAGACAATGCTATTTTTGTTATCATTCGTTGGCAGCATGTAATAGCAAACAGATGTGCGAGTGTGCCCAGGGGTAGCGATAACTTGCATCCGTATGCTATCGGCTCTTAAGATTTGTCCGTCATAAACAACATCGTCTATGCCGGAGATTCTCTGCTTGTCACCGCCAATGATTCAGCAGCCGGTTTTTCTTTTCTACTCGGCTGCTCCAGAGATATGGTCCCAGTGGTGATGTGTATAATACTCCCCAAAAACTGGGCGCATAATTAAGGTGGATTTGTCGCCTGA
>CAZQKO010000044.1:0-4878 GCA_964593945.1 uncultured Pirellulales bacterium
CTACATCTGTCGATTGTATCTTTATACTCGGTAATTGCAAGTCGTGTTCGGCGCCATGCTGTGAAAGTATTTCAGACATGAACTTTACAGATTAAAACAGAAAATAGGAAATTCCCGGCTTGCTTTTGTCAACAATCAAGAGGATAATAAACCACGGCAGAAGTGAAAAGTTGTACCATGATAAACTAAAACAGATTATGCGAAATCATATTGTATTGAACACAAAATGAGCAATGACTTCTGATGAAGCCATAAAAATACTGAGCGAATATAATAAAGAGCTGGAAGGAATACTTTCACGTTTCGAAAAAAATCATAACGGTATATATATTAATAACAATGATGATCCCAGATATCGTCAGATAGTTATAGAAATCCGGGATTTTCTAAATGACATTTTGGGGCAGAATTCTTATTCAACACAGATAATTAGTTTCTTTAACGAAGGTATAAGTAACTTCTTTGGATCACCATCATATAAGAGTGTAGAGAATATTCGGGGTCTCATGGCTTCCATTATCACCAGAATTGAGCGAAATCCAGAAATTCTTGCAAATAAAAGCAAAGTTTCTTATCCTCAAGCTAATAAGGGTGATGATGATTTAGCCTACCCAAAGAAAATCACTCTCTTTTGGTTAATAAAAAATGTGCCTATTACATTTTGGTTTTGGCTGGTTGGTTTACTTATCGCTGCATTTTTAGCCGGTATAAGAATAGCTCAAGTAAGTTGGGTAAAGGAACTTTTCGGGCAAAAATAGAAGTGGTAATATGGGCAGCTTATTTCGCCAATACGGCGGTTGAAGGAAGAATCGGCAAAGCTGATTAAAGGTTTGAGGACAAAGGAATGGTGGAGAATAATACAGTACACAATCGGCCGCATTGGACACTTTATATTTGCATAACATTCGGTGTTATTAGTGCAAATGTAATCAGCATTTTTTTGGAACCACATTGGCCAGGGCTGGATAGTATATTTGGCGCTGGGATTGTGTGTGGCGTAGGGGCATTCCTTGGTGGCTTGGTTTACTATGGGATAGTTTGGCTACTCAAGGCAATAAGGTCTTAACCTCTCGCTAAAGACTACATTACTGTGTTTCTGGTAGCTTTTTTACACATCGTCTCGATAGGTTTACCCTGCCATTAAAATGACGGGGCTAACCTAAAATATCAATTATGACAAAACTCCAACAGCTCGCAGTCCTGGCACTTAGGCCGAGGCTTGCCGTTGCAGTCCTCTAAGATGCCGATTCGGCTCAACGCAAAATCATACTTAACCGGGTCAGTCGATTCGATTTCCGCAAAGCTCTCTGTTATTTTTACCGCTGCCGCCAAAGATACGGTTTTTTGGTCATAGAGCTTCAAAATCCTGCACAATCTGGCCATATGCACGTCCACCGGCACAACCAGCTTGGCTTTATCAACCGAGCTCCACAATCCCGGATCGACCTCATCCCTTCTTACCATCCAGCGCAAAAAAAGGTTTAGTCTTTTACATGCGCTGCCCCCTGCCGGATTGGTAAGCAGATACCGCAGCCCTTTTGTGGGCTTTGTCTTTTTGTGTTTCACAAATCTGTCAAGTAGTGACTCGCAAAATTTCGATAATGCTGGAATAATATTCTGATCCGCGTCTTTGTAGCCTAATAAAAAATAATTTTCTATGCAGCCTTTCTCCTCAAGCACTCCTCTTAAAACTGCCAACAAATCTGAAATATCCTGGCCTGATGTAAAACGATGCTTGAAGCTGCTTAGTCTTTTCCGTTGTGCTTGGCTGAAATTTATCACAAAAGCATACGGGCTTTCTCCCATACGTTCAAATAAATCGTTTAGACTCTTTTCTATCTGCTCAACTCTTCCGTATGCCAGTTCTGCCGACAAAAGAGCCACCACCTCCCTGTCGGCAGGATTAGAATATTTATATAAAAATTGGAGAGGGTCAGGCGGTATAAATTCACGGTGGTTATACTTGACGTATAGTCTCTCCAAGAGATCTTTGATTTGCTCTATACGGTCCATCACCGTTCACCACCATGATATTGCTACAAAATGATTTGATTTGGTGTTTAGCAGGCTCGATACGGTTTTAAGGATTAAAGTCACCTGCCGACTTGTTTTCCAGGTGCCGTCTTTGCTTTAGCGATTGGTTGAGAATTCGAACATGGTGCATTTCTTCTTTAATAATATCGTCGATTTTGTCTTTTCCTGCCCGGTCAGGGACAAAGTCCTTCAAGCCGGTATAATAAACGATGGAGTCCTTTTCTTTTTCGATAGCTATCTTGATAATATCAGATTTGCTCTGTTTGCCGGAGAATTCCTCGGATGGGTCCAATTTGATGCCAAATACGGCGAGGCTGGCCATGGCCTGTACATCCGGCAATAATTTATCCTCCGGCTTGAAAGTTCTAAGCTCCCGGCTCAATTCGGAAAGTTGCATTCTCAAACTCGCGAAAACCTGTTCATGTCCAGTTTCCCAATCAGCCAAATCAAGAAATAATTTGCAGATGCTCGAATCATCAAATAGTTCAGCCGCCTTACGGTAGAACTTGGCACCGTTACGCTCGATTTTCTCAGCTATCTCAAAAACATCGAAAGCATTGAGTTCGACAGCCATTATTTCCCCTTCTTTCCCTGATATTCTGTTTTTCTGATAATCTGATTACAATTTTGATTTCGCACTATATTATCAGCTCGCAAGCAATCTCGTCAACCCGTGAGATAAACATTCGCGAATTATAATAAACCCGCATTTTCTTATCTCACGGGTTCAACCATATATACCGTTTAACATCTCCATTGTTCACCACAAATAAAATTGACAAAACAATATATAAGAAAATCTGTGTGTTGTCCGTAGCAAGCAAACGCAAACTGCGATAAAATTGCTGTCTAAATATGGACGATATACAGCGAAAATTAGCTTTGTTTGACAGAGAGCTTGCCGGCGGTAAAAATCTTCACAAACAAATTGTAAGCACATCTCCTCTTTCCTTTATCGCGGTGGGGCTAATAATCGGGATCCTAATACAAGATATTTTAGCCTGGCCAATTCAGTCCTGGCTAATGCTGCTTGTCCTTTGCGCAATAAGCACTATCATATTATTTGCCATCAAAAAAGCGATTTATCCTCCACACATAACCGCCTATTTGGCTTTCTTTTGCTTTATATGTCTTGGTGCTATTCGGCTGAGCAGCTTTTATCAGCCAAGACCTGATGATATCTGCAACTTTGTCACGAATGAAGGAAAATTGGCAAAAATCCGCGGCCTGATTATCACTGACCCGTACATCAATGAAAATCGGCAATGGCGATTTGCCAAATTTACTTATAATGACCCAACTACCAGTTTCTACCTCGAGCTAAAGGAGGTACAAACCACTGATGGATGGAAAACAGTACACGGAACCATCCGAGTACACGTTGGCGAACCGGTGCTGGATTTGAGAGCCGGAGACTATATACAGGCATACTGCTGGCTTAATAGGTTCAAAGAAGTCACTAATCCAGGCCAATTTGATATCGCTAAGTATCTTGAGCGGAAAAATGTTTTCATCGCTGCCTCCGTTAAATCACGAGATGGCATTAAATTATTGAGAAGCAGTCCCGCAGGAATATTTACAAAACTAAAAAGAAAACTAAGACAAACAGCGACACAAGCTCTCCTGGGTGACCTGCCGCTGGAAGATAGAAGTCGAGGGTTGCTTGAGGCGCTGTTATTAGGCTATAGAAAAAATATTGACAGCGCCACTTATGAGGCCTTCCGTAAAACAGGCCTGCTGCACTTTATCAGCCTTTCCGGGATGCACCTGGGTATTCTCGTAGGAATTATATGGTTGCTATGCAAAACAGCAGGCTTGATGAAGCGCGCTCGAGCGGTCATTTGTATAATTGTAATAGGCGTGTTTTTATTGATTGTACCGCCAAGAGCACCAACATTAAGAGCAGCTATTATATGCTGGGTGTTCTGTATATCATTTTTCTTTCGCCGACACTCCAATCCCTTAAACTCACTGTCTTTAGCAGCTATAATCCTTCTGCTGATAAGGCCAACAGGATTGTTCGAAGCCGGCTGGCAACTATCGTTCGCAACAGTGCTGGGAATTTTGCTTTTCTGTGAGCGCATACACTTCTTTCTATATGAAAAAATAACCAACAGTTCCTGGCTCAAGCAAGCTCCAAGGACAAGACCCTTTTTCCGCATAGTCTCGCGACCGGGGCCATATTTATTGAGATTATTTTCTACCGGCCTTACCGCCTGGCTGGGTGGAGCTGGTGTTTTACTCTATCATTTTTACACCATCACACCGTTGGCAAGTATATATACTATCTTAGTTTTTCCGCTGGTTGGCGCAATCTTAGCATTGGGATTTTTGAAGATAATTTTATTTTTCATGCTGCCAACATTGTGCAGCATTTTAGGCGTTATAGTCACAATGCTGTCGGACTGGTTAATCTGGGTTGTAAAACTCATCGCGAGTCTGGACATTTCGCAAATACTCATAGGTCATGTGTCACTTACCCCTGTGATTTTATATTACAGCTTCATCCTTTTTGCTGCTTTTGTTTATTTTCGGCGTCCGTTACTGAAGAAAGCTGTATGTACCGCAATGGTTCTTGCAATAATTGTCTTTTTAGGTGTTACAAAATGGCAAAGAACATATCGGGACAATTTAATTCTTAGTTGCCTCGATGTTGGCCACGGCCAGGCGATATTGGCACAACTGCCGGGCAAGACCAATGTTTTATTTGATGCAGGTTCGATGCACAGAAACGACATTGGCAGGCGAATTGTTGCGCCATTCTTGGATTATAGCGGGATAAACAAAATCGATTCAATTATTATAAGCCATAATGATATAGACCACATTAACGGAATACCTGAG
>CAZQKO010000044.1:4978-15839 GCA_964593945.1 uncultured Pirellulales bacterium
AAAAATCTCGATCCGGAAATCCTGATATGTAGCTGCAGCCAAAGGCAATACGAGAGACAGAAAGCAATCGAAACGCAATGCGGAAGTAAAACCTTTTATACTGCTATAAACGGAGCTATTAACGTTTGTATTAGCAAAAACGGCAATCTTACAACTGAGGTTTTTGTAAAATAATCAGCGTTTGACCGGCTAATTTAGCGAATAAAATCACACGGAAGCTTTTTCAACCTCTTCAATGTAATATATGTCACTCATATTTATAACACCACTATGCTGATTTGCCTTTTGCAGCTCTTCGGATTGCAAAAACTTGTGAGCATCGTCCATATTATCCCATTGGGAAAGATGGACAATCTTATTGGGGTCATCCTCGCAGCGAAATATCTGGTATGACTTCATCCGACCCTTCTTACGCAGAGCAGCGCCATTTTCAATATCGTATGCAGATTTCCACTCGGCGAAATCTTCGACTTCAAGTATACATAATGCATACGGCATAGTGTGTTACTCCTTTCATCTAAAAATGATTACAGGGAATCAATACCTACAGATGCAAATACCCTTTGAGTAAAGATTAGTATATTACCAATAATTAGTCAACGCCGAATTAGAGAGAGCTATTGTAACGATAAAAAACGGTATTTTGTATATGCTTATATCACCGCATATGTACAACAATTTCGACTCTGCGGTTCTTTGCCTTGCCTGCAGCATTTGCGTTTGAAGCGACAGGCCTTGCGGCTCCGCAGCCGGATGCTTGTATCTGAGCATCCGGAATTCCGCGCTCAACTAAATACCTGACAACGGTAAGAGCACGCTCAGCCGAAAGCTCCCAGTTATCTTTCCACGGCGATTTTTTAATTGGGTCTGTATCGGTGTGGCCAACCACATCTATTTGTCTGCTGGCGTATTTGCTGCTCAGCACTGATAGTATGTGGTCGAGCTGTGTACTGGTTGCTTTCTTTAGCGTGGCTTTTCCTGAATCAAAGAGTATCTCGTTTTGAAGGGTTACAGTAATCGTTCCGGCAGCAGGATCAAAGGCAACGTCATAACCTTCTCCGAAGCCAGTGACCTCGGCAGGGCTTTGTTTACGCTCTTGAATCTGTTTTTGCAGCTCCTGTATAGTCTCCTGATCCTGAGAAATCCGTTGAGCAAGCTGGCCTCTTTCTGACTGCAGGCTTTCAAATCTGCCCTTTAGATTTTCGTGCTCTACATTCAGGTAATCATATTTCTTCTGCCAGTCTGTGCAGCCACACAATAAAGTAATTGATGCCATGCAAATCAACAACGCGGTAGTTTTCGGATTAATGTTTCGCATTTTGTCTCTCCTTAAGCATTGAAATTCAATTTCTTCATCCTAACGATAAAGTATAAAGCCCCAGTTATTAATAATCCAGTCGTGTAAAATCATAACAGTAAATACAGCCAATGACAAGAATGGACCATAAGGAATTTGTCGAGTTTTTTTAAAAAACATTTGGAAAATCGCCCACGTCAATCCGAAGAACGGCGCAATAAAAAATGCAATAACTACGAAAATCGGTCCGATTACCGCTCCTGCTGCTCCCATTAAATGCACATCCCCAAGTCCCATTGCCTCTTTTCCGAAGGCTAATGTTCCAACAATTCGAGTTACCCAAACAACTCCACAACCCACAAAATAACCCCAAAGACTGCCTAAAAAACCTGCAATTATAGGTCGTTGCGAAAAATCCAACCACCAGTTACTTATCGAAGCGGATTCTTTGACAATAAAGAAAATAACTACTGAGCAAATGACGACCGGCAGCAAAAAGATGATTTCCTTACAGACCTCCATACGATGATTAAGCTCATGTTCACTTCTGTCCTCTGTCCTTTCGACTTCGCTCAGGGCAGGTTTCTGCTCTCCGTCCTCTGTCCTTTGTCCTTTGTCTTCTGCTTCGTAACTTCTTTTAATCAAACCGGTTGTAAGGAGCAACAAAGAGACAGCCAAACCTACAGAAGCCCCAATCGCCAGCGAGCCGGTTTTGTATGAGGCACTTGGCAAAAGCCAATATGCACGAATCAAGGATGAATCAATTATATAACCTCCAACGGCAGAAACCAACAATCCTACGGCGGTTACGAGCCAGCAAATAGAAAGTGGGATAATCCAAAGCTCTAGGTCAATCGCTGAAGCAGCGGTGAAAGAAGCCAACAAAATAATTGAGACAAGATAGATTATCCAACCACCACCCAGAAAAGAACCTAAGCCGTCTCGCAAACCGGTACGAAAATACAAAACAAAAACGCCGACGAAAAGAATACCCGTAAACAGTTCGATAATAAAATAACGAGGTGATATGGGCGCTTTACAATATCGACATTTAGCACCTAAAAGCAGCCAGGAAATAAGCGGTATATTATCGTAAAAACGAATTTGTTTGCCGCATGCAGGACAGGCAGAAGGCGGAGTTACTATGGATTTGTCAAGAGGCAAGCGATAGATAAAAACGTTTAAAAAGCTGCCAACACAGCATCCAAACGCAAAAAGAAAAACAAACCAAATCCAATCCGGTACTGCCACAATGCCATCCTTGTCAAAAAGCACAATAAATTATAATTTGGTGCTCTCACGCCCCTTTTGTTTAACTGCTGCGGCAACTTTCATCGGCAAGCCAAACAACCGAATGAAACCGGTCGCATCCGTCGGATTATACTCAGCTCCCATCTTAAAGCTCGCTAAGTCCGTCCGATACAGGCTGTTCGGGCTTTTTACGCCAGCCGGTGTGCACCGGCCTTTGAAAAGTTTCAGCCGTACCGAGCCGGTGACGTTTCGCTGGGTGGCATCAACAAATGCGTCAAGGGCCTCGCGCAACTGGCTGAACCACTGGCCATAGTAAACCAGTTCAGCGTACTTCAATGCAAGCTGTTGTTTGTAATGTATTGTTTCCCTGTCCAGCGTCAGGCTCTCTAAAGTGTTATGCGCAGTAACGAGAATCGTACCGCCAGGCGTTTCATAGACTCCTCGCGATTTCATACCCACCAGACGATTTTCAACTATGTCTACCTGGCCAACGCCATGCTTGCCACCAAGCTCGTTCAATGCCTCGATAAGTTTTACGCCGCTTATTAATTTTTCATTTAGTTTTATTGGCATACCTTCATGGAAACCTATTGTTACGTAGTCCGGTTTATCAGGAGTCTTTAAGATCGGCTGAGAGATAACGAATAAATCGTCTTTGGGCTCGTTAGCAGGGTCTTCGAGATCTGCTCCTTCGTGGCTGATATGCCATAGGTTTCGGTCGCGGCTGTAGATTTTCTTTTTGCTTTGCTCGATTGGAATCTTATGCTTTTTGGCGTAGTCCACCGCAGCTTCGCGGGAAGTAAGCGTAAATTTGGGATCTTTCCACGGCGCAACAATTTTCAGTGATGGGTCCAAAGCCATATATGTTAATTCAAAACGTACCTGGTCATTACCTTTGCCGGTTGCACCATGGGCAACTGCTGTCGCTCCTTCAGCGTGAGCAACATCGACTTGGTGCTTGGCTATTAAAGGCCGGGCGATACTTGTACCTAACAGATATTCTTTCTCGTACACAGCGCCTGATTTAAGCAGCGGCCAGAGGTAATCTTCGACGAATTCTCTCCGCAGGTCTTTTACGATACACTTAACCGCCCCGCTGGCCAGTGCCTTACGTTTGATGCCGGTTAATTCATCGCCCTGACCCAGGTCTGCTGCAAATGCTATCACTTCATATCCATAGGTTTCTTTCAGCCACGGCAGAATAACGCTGGTATCCAGCCCCCCACTATAAGCCAATACTACTTTTTTAGATTTAATTTTAGTCATCAAGCTTATTCCTAAATGAACTTTTATCTCCAATTAGCTTTAGAAAAGACTCACCGTCATTTCGACCGAAGCGTCCCTAAGGGACGCGAAGTGGAGAAATCTATTCAAAAGCAGATTTCTCGACTCGCCTACGGCTCGCTCGAAATGACAACTCCTGCTCTTTTCTATAGAGCATTTTCACTTCCGAAGCATGGTAACTTACTCAGCGGTCGTTTGCTTCATAGAGCACCTTTCCTTCTTCGAGAATTTCTTTCATAAAGCTATCGCCCATCTCAATTCGCTGTCGGACTTTTTCGGGGGTTCGCACGAGAAGGTCGATTGGAAACTTAGGCCGAAGTTTCATTCGAATTTCCACTGATTTATCAGCGCTTCTTCCCTCAAAGAGACCAACAATAAGCAGGTCAACGTCTGAGTCTTCTGTGATTTCGCCTCGCGCATAAGAGCCAAAGAGTATAACTCGTTCGGCGCCAAATTCACGCCCAATCCGCTGTCCGAATTCTTCTATTTGTCTCATCGCCACCATTTATATTTTATTCTCTCTCTGTCATTCCCGCGCAGGAGTCTGTTGCCAAACAAGAGATTGCTTCGTCGCTGTGCTCCTCGCAATGACATAAAAGCCTGCAACCGCTGTCATTGCGAACGAGGCGGAGCCGAGTGTGGCAATCTCATACATGTATTATCTATTACAAGGTATACTAAAGAGAATACTATTTCTTAGCACTTTTAATATACCAATAAACGTTATCGCAGAGCAATAAATTATTGATTCTTTCTTAGTGAATATTATACAGGTTACTTCCATTCAAGAGAATCAGAGATGGTCTTTCGCATAAGTTGTGGATTGGAATCTTGGCCGGTGAAGAGCTTGAATTGAGCTATTGCCTGGTTGACGAACATTGAAACGCCGTCGATTGTTTTGAGTCTCTTTCGCTTTGCCTGCTTCAACAGTAAGGTCTGGGCGGGATTATAAACCGTATCAAAAATGGCCATGCCTCTTTTCAAGTATTCTTGCGGCACAGGTGTTGCTTCAACGTCCGGGTGCATTCCTATACTTGTGCAATTTATGAGTAACTTAGCATTGATGTTCTGCAAATCATCAAGGCCAGCAAACTCACAACCAAACTCGGCTGCAAGACTCTCTGCCCGTTCGACTGTACGATTATAAATCTTAACTTTGGTACCGACATTACTTAAACCGGCTACTATGGCTCTTGCCACGCCGCCTGCGCCAATGATGGCTACAGGTAAGTCTTTCAAACCAGCTCTTTTAATCTTCAATGCTGAAGTAATCGAATCCAATGCAGCAGCGTAATCGGTGTTATAAGCACGAATCTTTCTTTCATCTGTCGCCGCTCGTGACTCGATAACAAGGGTATTAACCGCACCGATTTTTTCGGCTAAAGGCTCAATAAAGCCATGCCTGGCCTTGGCGAAGTTCAGAGCACTTTGTTTATGTGGAATTGTCACGCTGAAGCCCTTAAAGTTTAACCAATCCCTGTAAAGCGCGTTGTTTAAGAATTTGTCAAATTTGTCTTGGCTACCTTGGACCAGAAGCGGCAAATACAGCTTGTTCATACCCGCATCAGCAAAGCAGGCATTGTGAATTGCAGGACTCAACGAATGACCGACCGGGTCGGCAATCACGCCAAAAAGCTCGGTATTAGAGTTGATATAGTCATAGCGGTACAATCCTTTAAGCTGCGCAGCGGTCAACTGGCCCGGTGCGGTTGCGTTCTGTTCATCGATGCTCGCAAAAGTCACGAAACTGCCCAACTTCTTTGCGAGGATTCTGCTTATAAGACCGGCTTCGCCCATGCAGAAGACAATGCGCTCACCGCCGGTTTGGTGCAGCAAATCAAAGGCCTCAAAGCAATCGTTGATATGATTTGCAGTATAGACGAGCTTAGGTATCGCCACCGGATATAAAGTCTGGATGCTGCGATACAGTTTTTTAATGTTCTCGAATTTTGTGCTGAAATTGTGGGCGGACAAAATCAACCGGCCTTTTGTGTTTTGCGATAACGCCACTCTTATTTTTTCCTGGTTTTCCATGCGGAGGAAATTCTCGAATTCGATGTCGATAAATTCAACGCCGGCTTTCAAAGCAGCAGCAAGCACATCAAGACGCAAATTCTCCGGGTAAGGACGTGCACCGCCCTGCCGCTGGTCGCGACAAGTCACGATCAAAGGAATTTTTCTGCCGGAGGCGATAGTTCCCTTGACTTTGCTCGGGACATGTTTAGCCTGACCAATTAACTCTTTAACTAAAGCGACACTTAGGTTTTCGAGGTAGTCGGTTCGCAGCTCCAGCATCTTGGCCCCTGCGGCTACAGCCGCTTTGGTCTGCTCTGCCGCCTGGTCTAAATTCTCCGCTGCTATTGGAACGGCTAAATACGTCATAGTAAGTCAAAGATATAACAGCAATTACGCACAAAAGCAAGGCTAAAAAAACAAAGAACAGAAGGCCGCCATGTCCGCTACACCCTTGACTATAGACAGCGAAAAAGGTATAGTATTATTATGATGAACATTCGATTTGTTTTATTTGCTGTTTAGCTTACAGCAACACTTTCGTGTGGGAGGTATGCTATTATTAGCCTGTTTAGGAAACCAGAGAGGGTAAAATACAAAAACAGCGTTTTTGCAATTTTATTACTGCTGCAAATCTGCTGTGGCCAGCTATTAGCACAGCCAACAACAGTTCAGGAAGCTGAAAAGGTAGTAACAGGCTGGCTTACAGCCGATGCTCGTCCGCTCGGCACAACCATCGGCCGTATAGTAACACAAGTCGAGACCTTCACGGACGATACCGGTGAGCCGGCTTACTATATTGTTTATTTGCGGCCAACCGGATTTGTAATCGTATCGGCTGATTATCTGGTTGAGCCGATAATTGGCTTTGCCGATGATGGCACGTATGACCCTTCAGACCAGAATCCACTGGGAGCATTGGTAAATCAGGACCTAAAAGGCCGGCTCGCAGCAGTTCATGCCGATCGCAGCCAACAAACAGGAATCAGGGCATTTACAGCCTCCAAGTCTCAAAACAAATGGAGCTACTATATTACCATTGCAGAAACCTCCGAAAACCGCATTACTGCATTCAGCATGTCCTCGATTTCCGATATTCGTGTCGCCCCGCTGATACAAAGTAAATGGTATCAGCTCGATGTTTGTAACAATAAGTGCTATAACTACTATACACCTAACAATTATCCCTGCGGTTGTGTCGCTACCGCTATGGCTCAGCTTATGCGGTATCACCAGTATCCAACTAAAGGGATAGGTGTACAGGATTTTACAATCAAAGTCAACGGCAGACGACGAACAGCCAATACATTTGGCGGCAACGGCTTCGGCGGTGCGTACAATTGGAACGAGATGGTTATGGAGCCCAATTGCACCACGACTAATGTACAGCTACAGGCCATTGGTGCAATTTGTTACGATGCCGGCATTTCTACTAACACGGAGTATGAACCCGATGGTTCAAGCACCGATGCCCTTAGTGCCGCAGATGCTCTAACTACCACCTTCAGATATGCCAACGCTGTTAAGGGATTCAACCATGGCAATAATATTGGCCCGGGATTAAACGATATGATCAACCCAAACCTTGATTATGGTAATCCTGTCTTTCTCGGCATCTGGCGCAAACAAAGCGGACACGCAGTTATTTGTGATGGATACGGCTATAACGGCTCAACGCTTTACCACCATCTTAACATGGGATGGGCTGGAAACAATGATGCATGGTACAACCTGCCAAAAGTCGATGCGCAGAATGTATATACATCGGTTATAGCGTGCGTATATAACATTTTTGTCTCGGACACTGGTGAGATAATCAGCGGCTTGGTTACTGATACATCAGGAAATCCGATCAGTAAAGCAACTGTTACAGCAACAAGCAGTCGTCTTCAATATGAAGCAACAACCAATTATAAAGGTATTTATGCGCTGGTGAAGATTCCCTCGGAAACAATGAATACAGTCAGCGTAATAAAAATGGGGTACGTGTTCACAGACCAGATTGTGACAACCGGCACTTCGAGGGACGGAGAAAAAATCTCAGGAAACGAGTGGAATATCAACTTTATGGGCTCTATCGCCGGTGATCTTGATGGGGACAACGATGTGGACGTAACTGATTTCTTTATATTTACATCGTCCTGGTTAACCAAACCAGGAGATGCCGGATGGAATCCCGCCTGTGATATTAGCACACCTGCTGACGATTTCATCGATGCGCTGGATTTCGCCGTGTTTGTTAATAATTTGCAGCAAGGCGTTAAGTAACTCCATTACCAAGCACCATTTCCAGAAAAACATCTGTCCACAGTTGCACACTCGGCAAGTATGTTTTATTGAAACAAATCACGGGAAGACTTGCATTTATTGATACAAACAGGATATTTTGTCGTGTTTTCAAGTAAACCCAGTTAGAAGCCCTTCGCCCTTCTAACTGGGTTTACACGGGGCATTAAACTCCATGTTCGCTATAAAGGAATTAAATTTTTTCATCCCCGTGCCAAGCCATGGAGCATTCTAACAGGGTAAATTGGCAGGAATCCTTTGACAGATTCGAATTGTTTGAAAGCAGAATGATTAAACGTGGGATCAAAATACCGGGTACGAAAGACAGAAAACAAAGACAAATATGCTGAGTTCTACGAGCAAATGCGCGAAACCCGGGAGTAGCAGCTTTTTATTTAGCTGCCCTACCTATTATTAGCATATAAGTTTTTTCTTGCCTTTTGGATATTTTCAGTTAAATATTATTAAAAATCCTTATTTGGAGAATAAACAATGATAGGCAAGAAAATAAGAATGGAAAGGATAATCGACCGTAATTCTCACAGGACGGTGATTGTCCCGATGGATCACGGCGTTACGGTAGGCCCCATTGAAGGCCTGGCAGATATGCGGACCACGGTCAGCAAAGTGGTGGCAGGCGGAGCAAACGCTATCCTGATGCACAAAGGCATGGTAAGCGCCGGCCATAGAGGTACAGGAAGTGATGTCGGATTGATTATTCATCTTTCCGGCGGGACATCACTCAGTCCTGATCCGAATGCAAAAGAGCTGATCTGCACTGTTGAAGAAGCGATTCAGCTCGGTGCCGATGCGGTCTCCGTGCATATAAATCTTGGTGCCGAAACAGACAAAGAAATGCTGTGGCAATTAGGTTTCGTAAGCAGCCAGTGCATGCAATGGCAGATACCGCTCGTGGCGATGATGTATACACGCGGACCGAAAATAAAAGATGAATTCGATGTTAAAAATGTCAAACATGCAGCAAGGGTCGGAGCGGAACTTGGTGCCGACATTGTTAAAGTTTCTTATACCGGCAGCGTAGAAACATTCAAAGATGTTGTTGACGGTTGTCCCGTGCCGGTAGTTATCGCAGGCGGTCCGAAGATGGGAAGTGACGAAGAAATTTTCAAGATGGTCGAAGGCGCTCTCAAAGCCGGCGCTGCAGGTCTATCGATAGGCAGAAACGCATTCCAGCACCAAACACCGGATAAAATAATAAGAGTTTTATCAAAAATAGTCCACGAAGGAGCGAGTGTCCAGCAGGCCATCGAGATGCTGAGAGACTGAAAACATAAAAAAAACCGCATGGGTAAAGTTGTCCATCCTACCTTTAAGACACCCACATCCTTGTAGAATGGACTTCAGCCCATGCGGAAATTATAAACAAATTGAGAAGGCTATATAAAGCTATTAATTAATCTTCTTACCAGTCGCCTTACTGGTACCTCTTTCAGTGGTAAACTCTCCTTCAAGTGCACCATCTTTAAGTGCGCCTTTGAAATCCATCTCGAATTGTCTGTCGCCAAAGCTCATCTCAACCTTAAATGTAACCTGGTCGCCTTTGAGCTTGAGGTCTTTAATGGGAACCTCACCGTCACGGACCTGATACGTCCCGGTCATATCTGCATTAATCGTCAGCATTCTTGTACGTTCGCCTCTCTCTGAGATTGTTGTCAGCTCCCACTTGCCGACAAGAGCCGAAGCCGAAGCTGCCGCTGCTTTGACCTCGGGCTCGAGCTTTTTGCCGGTTATTTCGCTGGTACCTCTGTCTGACTCCATCTGGCCCTTAAGGGTCTTGCCGTCGAGCTTACCATTGAATTCCATCTTGAAGGTCTGGTCAGGGGGTCCAAACTCAATATAAAATGTCACCTGGTCACCATCAAGCTTGAGGTCTTTCATGGGAATCTCGCCGCCAAAGAATTCATATCTGCCGGTTAAGTCTGACTCAATCCTCATCATGTTTGTAAACGTACCGAAATCGGAAGTTGATGTAAGCTCCCACTTTCCGATCAATGCTTTCCCGAAGCGCTTGCCATTGGCCTGAAACTCGCCCATTTCACCTTTGAGCAATCCTGTCAGCTCGTTGCCTTTTACGGTACCCTCGTACATTGTTTCAAACTCGAAATCATTGATCTTGCTCTGTCGAGTTAAGGTGAGCTTTCCATCCTGTAATTTGATATTCGAGATTATATGCTCGCCCTCTTCGTTCCACTTTCCATCAAGTGTACCATCCGGCTTCTGCGTGACAATCAGTCTGGCGTTGACTTCTCGATCTTGGACATTGAATTTGATGTCCCATTGGCCGAGGACGGGGAGCTTGGGTTTTCTTCGTGCACCGTTGGCGGAAAACTCACCACGGTCGCTTAACATTGTGCCCGTAATTTTGCCATCTTTCAGAGTTCCCTCGTAGTCCATTGTGAATTCCTGGTCGCCAAAACTGATTGTACGGACAAAGGTGAGTTTTTCGGCATTGAATTTGACATCGGACAAATCACGTGAGCCCCACTTGCCCGCCAGGGTACCATCGTCCTTTTTGGTAATAGTCAATGTGGCGAAGGTGTCTCGACCGCCGAAATCCATCGTCATTTCCCATTCACCTGTGATGTCTTCTGCCGCCAAAACGAGCGACGTCTGCACCAACAACAAAATACAGACAACAAAGACAGCTTTACTTGCTTTCTTAATTAACATCTGATTCATAGCTAACCTCCTAAAGAATAACTTTACAAT
>CAZQKO010000045.1:0-8271 GCA_964593945.1 uncultured Pirellulales bacterium
GGGAAAAGCAAAGTCAGATGCCGCCAGCATTATGCCGATAGACTGGCTCGAAGATCTGCTCAGAGTATGCAAAGAAATATTTCAGATCGTACATGGGTAAAAAAGTAACTAATCAAACCAAATATTTATATGGGCCGGTGCCTTCGCGCAGGTTGGGGCGAAGCCTTGGTGTTGATATTGTACCGGCTAAGGTCTGCACTCTGGACTGTGTATATTGTCAGATCGGCAGAACGGCGGAAAAGACAATTGAACGCAAAAACTATACTGATATTGAGGCTGTTTTAGCTGAGCTTAAGGAGCGATTAGCTGGGGGACTTAAAGCGGATTTCATTACTATTAGCGGCTCTGGCGAACCGACCTTACATTCTCGACTCGGTGAGCTTATTGATGGCATTAAAAAAATTACCAATATTCCCGTCGCAGTAATAACCAACGGCACATTGCTCTATAGACCAGACGTTCGAGCGGATTGTGCAAAAGCTGATGTGGTTCTGCCTTCGCTTGATGCTGGTGACCAGCGAGCTTTCCAGAGAATAAATCGTCCTCATACTGATATTAGCATTGAAAAGCTCATTTCGGGATTGTGTGCGTTTAGGAATGAATACGCCGGTCAGATATGGCTTGAGGTATTTTTTGTCGAGGGACTTAATACCGATTCAGAGCAGATTGCTAAAATCAAAAGTGCTATAGGGCGCATTTGTCCCGATAAAGTGCAGCTTAATACTGCCGTGCGGCCTACGGCTGAGCCGAACATTAAAAGTGTGAACGCTGAGAAGCTGAAGTCGATAGCCGGCCTGCTGGGAGAAAAATGTGAAGTTGTCGCTGATTTTATGCCTCGTCACCATGACGTGTACTTTGAGAGCAAAGCCGAAGACGTGCTATCAATGCTGAAACGCAGACCTTGCACACTTGAAGATGTATCCCGAGGTCTGGATATCAACCTCAACGAGGCGTTAAAATATATCGCCGGCCTTAAAGGGCAAGGCGTTATTGATTCCGAAGAAAAAGACGGAACAATTTTTTTCAAGGCAAATCCTGCACCAGACGATTGAGGCGGGATTTTATCATTTTGCAATAATTTATCAAAAATTTGACTCCATTCTGTTAACATTCCCATTCAATTTGTAAAGACAGGACACTTATTGGCCGATAAAAGCCTTGTGACGTTTTTAAAAGCCACGATTTTATCGCCTTTTGGCAAAAAAAATTAAAAGCTTGATTTTAGAAGAAGGTTTTTGAACCGATAATAAATATAGGTATTTGATGCAGGCCGGCTGACGGTCAATATTTCAAATAAATTTTGGGTACACTAAAGCAGTCTGTGACAATGAAAAAAAAGAGCCGACAACTGGTTTTAAATAAAGCAGGGCAGAGGTTCATCTTTCGTTACGAGGATGGACGTGAAGGTGAGCTTTTAGATGCTCTGATTGAACAGGCACGAGATAAGCGGACGGATTTCGATTGGTTTGATGCAGCGGTGTTGAGTTTTAAACTGACACAGACGCTTATTAGCCGGGCAGACGACCTTTTGCACGAGAATGTGGACATGTGTAAATTCACATGAAGATATATTCTATGTGATTATCTCAGTTTTATAAAGTGTTTGGCAAATAATCATGAAATTAAGACGCGAGTTTAGATAGGTAGGTAGATTATGGAAGTAGATAGTGCAATTATCCATGAATTCCTGAATTACCTGAAATTTGAAAAAAGGTTTTCTGTGCACACGGCAAAGTGTTATGGTGCGGATCTGTGCCAATTCAGTGAATTTCTATTTGGAGCCTCCGATCCCGACAAGTCGGGATTAACAGATGAGCCGGTTTCGTTATCGCACTCACACGGCGGCGTAGCTGTAGCGGTAGAGACTGAAACTGCTGTTCAGCTTGACCAGCTACTCCTTTCGGTGCAGATAAACGACGTCAGGTCGTATCTTGCCTTTCTCACTGAAAAGCAATATTCAAAAGCCACTATAGCCCGCAAGCTTGCAACCTTGCGGAGCTTTTATAAGTTTGTTGTCAAGACGAACAGGCTTGGTTCAAGTCCGGTAACCTCAATCAGAACGCCTAAGCAGGAGAAGAAGCTGCCAAAGTTTCTTGAGTACGAGGAAGTAAAAAGGCTGCTTGAGACACCACCTATGGATAACTGGCTGGGCGCAAGAGACAGAGCTATTTTAGAGACGCTTTATAGTACGGGCATAAGGGTCAGTGAGCTTGTGGCGTTGAATATGGACGACGTAGACTTTTTAGGTGAGGTAGTACATGTCCGAGGCAAGGGCAAAAAGGAAAGAATTTCACCGATTAGCTCGTCAGCCCTGCAAATTATTCAGCACTACATGGAATTTAGAAATAAACGAGCACAAAATAACAGCAACTTCGATATGAAAGTTTTGTTTGTAAACAAACACGGCCGACGGCTAAGCACCCGCAGCGTCCGTCGCAAGATGGATAAATATCTTAAGATGGCCGGGCTGGATTCGTCAATCAGCCCACATACTTTGCGACACAGCTTTGCAACGCACATGTTAAATAATGGTGCGGATTTAAGGAGCGTTCAGGAGCTGCTCGGCCATCAGTCGTTATCCACGACGCAGGTTTACACGCATCTTACGACGCGAAGACTAAAAGAAGTCTATGAAAATGCCCATCCGAGAGAATCCAACTTTGGCGAAGATCAGTCTCTGGATGAAGCCATAGACGATAACGATGATGATGTTGATGGCTTCTAAAAGCCGGATAATCAAGATTAATAAAAAAAGCCACCTTTATGTGTGGCTTTTTTTATTTAAGACCGAAGTTACATAATACTCCTCCGACAAAATAAACGCGCTATAGATAGGAAATTCGGCATACACTTTTGATTACCCCGGGATAAAAATAAACCCGCCTTAAGCAGGCCGGGCATCGCAGGCGGAAACACGCAAAGCTGCATAATTATCATAGCTACTCTCATTGGAACATTAGCCTTATACGGCGTAGACCTTTTCGTACTGGATATGCCGAGCTTTGATCAGTGGGACACCGTATGGCGGATCGCTCCAGATGGTACAGCTACAGAATTTGCCAGACCGGTCGTGTCAGGTCCTCATGTTTTAGCTTTGGGATTTGGACCGAACAGAGCAATGTATGTCAGCGAGGCTTTGCCAACATACGAGGTTATTACTATTTATAGAATCGTTCCTGAGCAGGATACGTTTATACTCCTCAGTTGGCGACATGGCGCCGTTAAAAAATCGTTAAGAGCCTTCTAACACAAAATGAACCTGTTGCACAATTGCTTTACTTTATCTGCAATCTCGCTGCGGAAGGATTCATCTATTTTGTATTCGCTGTCGCTTATTATTTCTATTTTCCGCAGGATGGTGTCAATTAACGCTGATATGCTCTCCATTTCTGTTGTCCCCATCCCATTTCCTGTGACAACAGGCGTGCCTATCCTGATGCCGCTGCCAACCTCAAAGCCTTTCTCGTCGTAGGGCAGGCCTATTTTATCGACAACTATGCCACACTGTTCAAGACATCTTTGAGCTACAACGCCCGTCAAGCCCTTCCTCAAAGTAGCCACATTTAGCAGAATCATGTGGTTATCTGTTCCTCCGGTTACCACATCGTGTCCCAAATCTAATAAGCTCTTGGCGAGGCTTTTGGCGTTTTCTATGATTTTAAATTGCCTGGCTTTGTATTCGTCCGAACGTGTTTCTTTTAGAAAAACGGCTTTAGCTGCTATGTTGTTCAGATAAGGTGTCCCCTGTACACCCGGGAAAGTTGCATTCTGAATATGCTCCCACAATTTCGTCGCTCGTCCCTCGTAGTTTTTGCCCATCAAAATCAGGCCGCCGCGAGGACCTCCGGATTTATAAGTGCTTGTAGTAGTAAAGTGCGCATAATCAACAGGTGAAGGATGAGCACCTGCTATCACTAAACCGGATATGTGTGAAATATCGGCCAAAAGATAGGCTCCAACCTCATCTGCAATTTCTCTGAATCTCTTAAAATCTACAGTCCTCGAATAGACACTTGTACCGCATATTATCAGTCTCGGCTTGAATTTTATTGCCTGCTCTCTAATTGTCTCGCAGTCCAGAAGGAAGGTTTCTCTGTCAACGCAGTAATGTTCTACATTGAAGAATTTTCCGGTAAAGGAAACCTTCGACCCATGTGAAAAATGCCCCCCCTGTTCCAGTGCGAGACTGAGTATCCTATCGCCGCTTTGCAGCAATGCTGTAAGGACGATTTGATTGGCTGCGGTGCCGGAATGCGGCTGAACATTTGCATACTGCGCGCCAAAGGCCTCTTTGGCTCGGGCCACTGCCAGGTCTTCTATCTCGTCAACAACGTGGCAGCCGCCATGCAGTCTGGCTTTCGAAAAACCCTCGGCTGTTTTGTTCTGTAATACCGAGCCGAGTGCCGCTAAAACGGCCATTGAGCACTGATTCTCCGCGGCGATAAGCTGCAGCGTGTTTTGCCGCCTCTCGTATTCTTTTGTTATCAGGCGATAGACTTCAAAGTCTGCTTCTTCGAGGGCACTGAATATATTTTTGTGATATTCCTCGCTGCTTTGCATCCTTTGGCGTTCTCCCTTGACTAACTCATAAGCGCGGCTGTCTGTTTTGTTCCTTGTGGTGAGCTTGTCGAATCCAAGCGTTTCGCTGGTGTTTTGATTTGATAGCATTTGTAACCTCTCCAATTGCGTCTTCACCGTATTCGGCAAGGACGAACCTTTCTCTGGTTATGAAAAAGTCCATTCTTAATTACTCAGCTAAAAAAGTTCCTTACAATATCGTTAAATGTCACGTAAAGAATAAGAGTCCCTATAATCGCCCAGCCGGTGTAAGCTATTGCCCCCTGAACTCGCTCACTCAACGCCGAACCTTTGATTTTCTCTATCAGCAGAAGAGCAATCAGACCTCCGTCGAGAGGTGGAAGCGGCAGTAGATTAAAAACAGCGATCGCCGCGCTTATAAGTCCAAGAAGATAAATGTAATCAACCAACGGCTGCTCGGCAACAATGCGATAACTAAACGCTAAAATTCCGACGGGCCCCATAAGGTGCTTGGGGCTGACAACCCCGCCGATCAGGCGCTTTATTGTCAAGTATGTCTGGGCAATGAACATAATAGTCCTTCTATATCCCATTGCAACTGCTTGTATCGGCCCAGTCGCCCTGTAGGGGATTTCCAGAGGCTTAAGAGGAATGTATTCGGCAAAAGTAGATTTGAAGGTAACAGTATTTTTGTAACCTGATACATCCAAAACAACACTGTTTGGCGTTTGCCCGTCAAGATAATCAATCTTGACGCGTTCACCGGTATGCTGGCGTATCTTGCTGATTATATCGTAAAAGTTTGACACTTTTTTACCGTCGACTGCCGTAATCACGGCACCTCGCGGAATCTCCAGCTTAGGCGGACCACCCTCCACAGCGATAGTTTGTGCGACAACAGGATGCTTAAAATCGAACATCCTGAAATACATAATTCCGATTCTTGCTTCGTTAGTCTCCGGGTCTCGCTTTAGTTTAACATTAATCGTATGCTGCCTTTCAACTCCATTGGCGTCTGTTCGCAGCACATTTATCGGCAATTCGTTATCCTCATATTTTTTTACCGTATCACTGAACTCCTCACTTGAAGGGCATTTAACTTTACCGACACTCAAAATAATATCATCACTTTGTAAAAAAGGTTTCTCCTCCAACTGTTTTTTAATGCCAATCCTTTCTAATAGCCGACGCGTCTTAGCAGTGATTTTTATCCAGGTCGATTCTGTTACCGTAAAATCTTCCAGTCTAAACCGCGGCACCATAGAATATATGTGACCGGTGCCTGACGGTGTCAACTCCAGCTTAATTTTGCTTTCAACTAAGTGCAATTCTCCGGCTTTATTAGTCCGCTCAGCCAACAAGGTTGCTTCAGGGACAAGAGCATTTTCTACAATTTCTTCCAATTCCCAATAGTTTTGCACATCCCTGCCATTAACAGCTTTTATACGGTCGCCGGGCATCAAGCCTGTTTTTTCAAGTAATGCATTGACATCTGAAACCTCTGCTATGGTCAAATCCGGAGGTAGATCGATACCAAAATCTTTCATTGGCTTTCCCGGTCGTTGTTCCGCTACAAGTACAAAATCTTCTTCAGAGCCATCCGTGTGCCTCACTCTTAGTGGAACTTTTTCGTCTTTACTCGACAGAGCGGCTGCTATCAGGATATTACTGAAGTCAAGGTCCTTACTTTTACCGGCTATCTCAATTACTTCGTCGCCTCGCTTCAGTCCCGCCAGTGCCGCGGGTGAATTTGGCACCAATTTACCAACTACCGCCGGCGGCAGGTTTATTCCAATCAGAAAAACTATCATAAAAATGATAACGGCACTGATAACGTTGAAAGTGACACCGGCAGCTATAACTGCAATACGTGTTCTGACCGGCTTATTCGCAAACGAACGCGGATCTTCGCTGGATTTGACCGGACTGGTATCATCCTGGCCCAGCATTTTTACAAAACCGCCGAACGGAATAAGTCCAATACGATATTCGGTCTCACTTACTCCTGTCGCTTGTGGCTCGTCGCTCATTACTTGTGACTCATCCGATTCATCGTCTTCTTTAGAGAAAAGTTTCGGAAGAAAGCGGAATTGAAAACCATCTTTTGTTTTACGCACACCTAATAAAGTTGGCGGCATAAAAATAGAGAATGCTTCAACCTTTATATCCGACAGCTTGGCGATAATGAAGTGGCCGAATTCATGGACGATAACCACCGCGCCGAATCCGATTAGCACCAGCAGCACATTGCTGAAAACGCTGATGTGGCGAACAATCAGGTAAATAGCTGCAGCAAAAACCACTATCCAAAAAAGTCCACGCAGATTTTTATTCAATAAACACTTCGATTTAGACATCAAATGACCCCAAAAATTTTCTTATGCACTTATGTACTTACGCACTTTCATTTTAACCTCTTTTCTGGCCCAGTCATCTATCTGGAGCAGCTCTTCGAGAGACACATTTGTTTTAACATCGTGTTTGTTCAGGCAATATTCGATTAATTCTACAATATTAACGAACTTAATTCTACCCGCCAGAAATTCTTGCACCGCTGCCTCATTCGCTGCATTGAAAACGACGGCAGCGGTGCCGCCTGTCCGTGCGACCTCGAAACCTAATGATAGCGCACGAAACGTTTTCAAATCGGGTTTCTCAAAAGTGAGCTTGCCTTTCTCTTCCAGTCGTAGTTGCTTGCCAATTCCGGCCAGACGTGCAGGATACGTCAGGGCATATTGGATCGGAAGACACATATCAGGCTCGCCCATCTGCGCTATAACCGAGCCGTCTATAAATTCGACCAATGAATGAACTATCGATTCGGGGTGCACCAGCACGTCAATTTTGTCTGCCGGCATATCAAAAAGCCAATGTGCTTCGATGACCTCCAATGCCTTATTCATCATTGTGGCAGAATCGATTGTAATTTTAGGTCCCATATCCCAAACCGGATGCGAAAGCGCCTGCTCCAATGTAACGTACTGCAAATCATCAGAGGTCATCTTTCTAAACGGTCCGCCGGAAGTGGTTAAGATAATTCTATTGACTTCTTCGCGGCAGCCCGCCCGAAGGGCCTGGCAGATTGCCGAGTGCTCGCTGTCTATCGGCAGAATTGTGCTGTTATTTTCTTTTGCAGTCTTCATAAGCAGCTCACCGGCAATAACGAGCGGCTCTTTGTTTGCGATAGCAAGTCTCTTGCCATGCTCGGCCGCTACAAGAACCGAAGGCAATCCTGTAGCTCCAACAACCGCGCTGAGGACGATATCGACCTGGTCGAGCTTGGCGAGCTCTATCAAACTGTCCGGCCCGCTCAGAATTTCAACATCCAAATCACCGGCCATTTCCCGCAGCTGTGCTGCATAATCTGTATCTGTAACAGCTATATACTTGGGCCTATATAACCGCGATTGTTCAGCTAATAGCTCAACATTGCTATGAGCGCTTAGTGCTGTAATTTGGTACTGCGGCCCAAGCGCGTCGATTACCCGCAGTGCTTTTGTGCCAATCGATCCCGTCGAACCTAAAATAGCTATCTTTTTAGTCATATGCTACTCTGCGAAGCATGAGGATACTGACATACTTTCTACCGCCGGAGGAATAATACGTCCCCTTCTTGCTTTCGCCTGCCCCCGCGTCTGCCGACGCAAGTCGGGGCGGCGGGCAAGAAAGCAGGGGGTGCGTACCAACAGGCATCGATAGTATGATAAGGGCCGCAAACTGTCAAGATACAAA
>CAZQKO010000045.1:8371-11857 GCA_964593945.1 uncultured Pirellulales bacterium
GCATCGATAGTATGATAAGGGCCGCAAACTGTCAAGATACAAAGATGGATTAGATCGTACTCGGGTGCGTTTCGAGCTTGTAGATCGATTTTTGGGACCTTAATGCCAATGGATTCGACAAGCTCACCACAAGTTTTTAGACAAGGCAGGTGCTAACAACCAGGCTTGGATTCCGCTTATCGGTCTGCTCGTGGCTGCTGGAGTGTGGTTTTCGCCTTGGCTAAATTGTATACTCTACAGCCGAATTTGTTTGATTTACGGCTTGTGAAAAACATTTTTTTATATTATCCTTCTGATTATGCCGATAATTATGATTAGGTAATAGTCTAAGACCTTTCTATTATGGGGATTTTTGAACTGGGGGTAGTAGAATATTATCAGATATGTCGAAATCGTATTTTGTGAAGCAAACAGCTTAAAATGCAGTATAGTTCCGGCATATCCTTCGACTTCGCTCAGGACAGGATATTTGCACGGGCTCGTCTACGCTAAGTGCTTTACTTAAGCTGGGCAGAAAATCTACCTGTCCTACTGAAAAGATATAGAAATTTGAGATATACGCTGATTAGAGAAGATTTTATTGAGACTTACGAGGAGACTAAATAATGAATAGACGGATTTCCGTATTGGTTGTAGAGGACGAAGAACATATCCGCAGGGTCTTGGAATATAATTTAAGGTTGGATGGATTTGAAGTGTACCCGGCTGCGGATGGTCCAAGGGCTATTGAGCTTGCTAAAGAACAACAGCCTGACGTCATTCTGTTGGATTGGATGATGCCGGAGATGGATGGTTTGGAAGTTCTCTCCAGACTGAAACAGGACAAAACGACCGAAAATATACCGGTCTTTATGCTGACAGCTAAGGGAATGATGGCTGATGTGGGTCGAGCTTTGTGTGAAGGTGCCGACGACTATATAACCAAGCCATTTGACCCAATGCAGTTAGGTAAGACCATCAGGAAAAAGCTGGAAAAGTGCATGGAGGTAGATAATAAGTAAAAGCACGGTCTAAATAACTTTGCTTCAAAATAGTGGGCTGTCAATCTTGTGGTGTAAATAGCAAAACGGCATCGCTTAATAGTGTTGTTTTACGTGCTGTGAGTTCTTACGTACTGATGAATAGTATTGCTGCCCACATTAAATGGGCAAATCTGCACTTGATATTGGTGCTTGTGGACAGTCAGTACTATCCACGGATTTTATAATATTATTTATATCGAAAGGTTATTGTAAGGTTAAGGAAAATTCTGATTGATGAGAAAGCAAATAAATAGGGGAGGATGGCTTAATCGAGGAAGAACTGCCTTTGGTGGATTGAAAATTTAGCGTTGCTGATAACGATCCGGGAATATCGCAGGAGTATTTTGAAAAAATATTCCAGATATTCCAGGTGTTTTCATCTCGAAACAAAGATGAAAGCACTGGTATCTGTTTTTCAGCAGTAACAGAATGGTTTAATTGTACGGCAGCTGGATTTGGATAGAATCAAAGGTGGACAACAGAGGCGTGTTCTTCTTTACAAAGCCCCAGCGAGAAGCGGAGGTCAAAAATGAAAGACTCAAGACCGATATTGTTAGTCGAAGATGATGTCGTAGATGTCATGACGGTTAAGAGGGCACTTCGGCATCTGCAAATCGATAATCCCTTGGTTCATTTGAAAGATGGCAAAGAGGCGTTTAAATATTTAAAAGGCGAAAGCAATACAAAACCCAATATAATTATTTTGGATTTAGATATCCCATCGATGAGTGGTTTCGAGTTGCTAAAAAGTATAAAGGATGAAGAGAGGCTGAAAAGCATTCCCGTCGTGGTAATGACCACATCCGAAACGAATCAGGATATCGATGAAAGCTTTAATCTGAGTGTTGCCGGATATGTCGTCAAGCCTCTTGACTTCGACCAGGTTGTCAAAGCGTTTGGAACGATTAATAAATACTGGTCTTTAAGTGAGATGCCAAGTGACCGATAAGATTACGGAAAATACAGAATATAGAGTCTTGCTGATAGAAGACGATAAGCTCGACCAGATGGCCTTCAAGCGGCTGGTTAAAGAGCAAAATCTTTTATACGATTACAGCATAGCAGATTCTTTTGAACAAGCCAGGGACATCCTGAGCTCCGGGAAATTTGATATCGCTGTTGTAGATTGCTTTCTCGGCGACGGGACAGCTTTCGATGTCTTGGATTTAATTGAGGATACTCCTGTTATTTTTGCTACCGGTGCGGGGAACGAAGAGGTCGCAATTAAGGCGATGAAGGCCGGCGCCTATGACTATATGATAAAAGACATCGAGCGTAATTACCTGAAAGTTCTGCCGCAGATTATAGAAAAGGCCATCACGCACAAAAAGACAGAGGATGCTCTAAAAGAATATCATGATAACCTCGAAATATTAGTAAAGCAGCGCACCGAACAGCTTGCAGAGGAAAAGGAGCTTCAGGCGGTCACTCTATCAAGCATGACAGACGGAGTCGTTGCGGTAGATGCCGAAAAACACATTATCTTATTTAACAAAGTAGCTGAAGACCTGACCGGATGGAGTTTTGAAGAGGTCCAAACACAAATAGTTGATGACGTTATTCACATTATTGACGAGAAAACGAAAAAGGCTGTTGAAAATCCCATTGATAAGGTGCTCAGCTTCGGTAAGACCGAAAGTGGTGCCGATCGGGACGTTCTTGTCGCAAAAGATGGAGGGCAGCGTCCTGTTGCTGCCACTGCTGCGCCTATTCGCAAAGACGACGGGACCGTTATTGGCGTGGTTATGGTCCTGCGCGATGTCGCTCGCGAGCGGGAAATCGACAGAATGAAATCTGACTTTGTTTCATCTGTTTCACACGAATTGCGTACGCCCTTGACTTCCATCAAGGCATATACGGCTACAATACTGCGCGATCCAAATATGCCTGAACGGGTCAAGCATGAGTTTTTAGCTATCATTGATGAAGAATCAGATTTATTGAAAAATTTGATCGAGGGCCTTCTGGAGATATCGCGGATTGAATCTGGAGCTGTCAAATTTTTGCGCGAGCCGATGGACATTACAGTCGTCATTGGCCAGGTTTTATCAGGATTACAGCACTTAACCGACAAAAAGAATATCCAGTTAAAAACAGACATTAGTAACGAACTCGGCCAGCTCCAGGGCGATGAGGGCAAGATTCAATCTATGGTTATGAACCTGGTCAATAATGCAATTAAGTTTACGCCTGAGAATGGTCAGGTATTTATATCGGCTCGACGCGAAGGTCAAGAGCTGGTCATTCGTGTCAGCGACACCGGTATAGGAGTGCCAAAAGAGGCCCTTACTAAGATATTTGACCGATTTTATAGAGTGTACCAGTCAGGCAAGGGCATCCCGGGAACAGGCTTGGGCCTTGCGATTGTTAAGGAAATCGTGAATATGCACGGAGGCAGAATTGAAGTCGAAAGCCAGCCTGGCCGAGGCAGCACATTTACGGTCTTTCTGCCAATAAACATGAA
>CAZQKO010000045.1:11957-15789 GCA_964593945.1 uncultured Pirellulales bacterium
ATCTGACGTTCCTTGACCGTAGGCATATAAGGGGATAAAAGTACAACTCCACCCCACGCTATCAGACATGAGATAGCCCCTACGACCAGACCTACTTTGAACCACTCAAGAAAGTGAACGTGCGTTCGGTAGCGCTTTTCAAGCATACCCAGTGCCACAATATTAGCGGTAGAGCCGATCATCGTGATGTTTCCGCCGAGACATGTCCCCTGCAGCAAAGCCCACAGTAACGGCGTCTGTTGAAGTTTTTCAACAACCGGCATAAAAGCGGCAACAAAGACAATATTGTCCACGAAAGCCGAACCAATGGCGGAAGTTCCGATGACCATCGGTGTCAGGATCGAGAGCCGACTGCCGAAAGTTTGCTGAAAATAATCTGCAATTCTTTGTGTCACTCGCGTCTCTTCCAGGGTGCCTGCTACCGCAAAGAGCATCATAAAAAATAGAAGCGTCCACCACTCCACATCCGACTCAATATAGTGCCGCGACCGCTCATGGCGCCAGAGCATCAAAAGGCCCGCAATTACCAGCGGCGCCACGATTAAAACCGTGTTCGGCGCCAACCCCAGCTTCGTTTCGAGATGGTGATGCAGGGCGATGAACAATATCATACCCACCAGAACCGCAAGCCCTCGCTTGTACGGGACCTGCACAAGAGGACCTAATCCAAGCCCTACTTTCCTGCGGGCCTCCAGACGCTGCGACAATAGAGCAATGTCACGCCTGAACCACCACATCAGCAGGACAAGTGAAATCGACAGAGTCACTAACATAATCGGAAACGACCAGTGCAGAAAATCCATAAAGCTGAGAGGCGGCGAAGCGTTTTGCCCAATCAGAATCCCGACGGGATTGCCGAGCATCGTCCCGCTTGAGCCGATGTTCGTGCCCATAACGGCGATGATGATAAACGGAATCGGACGGACCTTCAGAGTGTCACAAACCTGAAATATCAGCGTCGCGACAAATACAATAGAGGTAACCTCGTCCACTGCGCAGGCCATAAAGGCCCCGAGAAAAACAATAATGACCACAAACTTTGGGCCGGTTATCCCCTTAAGGCTTATGACTCCCTGAATTATCCAGGTAAATAGACCCAGCTCCTTGAGCACCCCGACCGTCACCATCATTCCAACCAGAAAGAGTATCACATCCAGCTTACATTCACGAATGAAAGTTGGCAAAGTCAGCACATTGGCACCCATCAAGGCGCCGATGCCGACAAAAGCGATGGCTAAGCGAAGCTTCCAGAACAAAAGCGTCGCCATTATTATCATAATGAAGATTGAGCACGAGATGATCTGCTGTCGGTCCAGCCCGACTGTATGCCCAAGCAGCCCGACAAGACCGCTGACGCCGAGCAGAATGCCCACTCGTCCGGCTGTGTGAATCGTCTCCTTTTTTATATAAGGCAAGGCCATTGCTTACTCCCGCAGAATCTTATTAAGTAATTTCTCCAGTGATACCACTCCCATAAACTTTTTGCCCCGCACCACATAAGCCCGGTTTGCTTTCTGCCGAGTTATTTCCTTTGCGACCTGAATTGCAGGCGCAGTATCCTCTACCACGGCATAGTCGCTGGTCATTATCTCCGTCAGCCAGGTCTTGCTTTCTTTTCGCAGGATTTCTGCAAAAGGCTCGAAATTCATTATCGGCGTCAGGTCTTCCATCCAGAGGATATAATCCGGCAGACACACCCGCAGCAGCTCGTACGTTGTCACCACGCCGATAAGCTCGCCGTCTTTATCCACTACCGGCAGCTCATTAAGCCGGTGATGTACGAACAAATCTATCGCCCGCTCGAGTGTATCGTATTCCTGCAGCTGCGCCTCACCTGGCTCCATTACATCGCGTGCACACAAATGGTCCGGCAGAACGAGGCCTCCCTGCTCGAAGAAGCTCCAGACTTTCTCCGGCGTCGGCAGATTCGCCACGACCTCTGCCGTCGTAGGGTCCTTACAAATATTGGCTAAAGAGCTTATCGCCTGAAGATACGCTCCCGGAGCGTCTTTCGGAGCCAAGGTGAGGATAATGAGTCTGACTAACTTGTCGGGATTGTTTTTATCGAAGATTATGCCGTTTTTGGATGTTGCCACGCCTACGATTATTTGATGAGCGGCTTCCAGCCGGGCGTGAGGCATCGCGATACCCGGTGCTACGATTGTAGCCATCTCATTTTCCCTTGCCAGCACAACTGAGTATGCCTCATCGACATTGCCGATACCGCGCTGGTAAGCCAGCAGCTCAAGCAGGTTCTTTAACAGCGTATCGCGGTCGGTTTGGTCGGTCTGGCAGATAACCTCAGTAGGGCTAAAAAGCGATGAGAACTGGATGTGGTTGTGTTTGTTAGCCATAGTCTATTTATGTAAAAAGAAGATTTGAAATAAAGTATCTCGACCTGTCAAGTCAAAAACCAGCCGATTGGTAGGATAATCAGGATTTGATAGTTTCTATTTACATTAGTGGACTTGTTTGGTACAATTTTCCGATGTTTTTTTTATTTGGCGGATTCAACATCAAATTGATATTAACAAATAGGGTAATAGCTTACTTAATAGAGTAGTAAATAGGGCAGTATGAATATTTCTGCTCATCTGCCAAACAGTTTATACCCTCGGTCCCGTGAGGGATGACAGTGAGCAGAATAATTGGAAGGTTTAACTGCGGAGAAAGATAATGGCAAAAATTATCAAGTTGCAATGTACAGGTAGAGAACAGCACATCAATGAGATTGATCTTGAAGAAATACTTGGCACAACAGTTATCATGCATGGGACTCCGATTGACACCGGCCAGCCGATTCCTGAACGCATCGTCAGAAAGTGCGAGCAATGCAGCGAGGGCAGAGTCATCCTCACGCGTGAGATTATTGAAGAAAATCTCTAAAAAATCTGTGGCTCAAAATTTTAAGCTTGCAAAGCGGAATTAACTTTGTATAATTGTTTGTATGAGTGAAAACCACATAATTCATTCATCCTTTAAGGCTGTTCTTGGCCTAAATGCTCTCCTTTTGCGCCGCAAGGCGCAATAACGACACTACAACAAAAATCCATCATAAATTTCGTTTTTAACCACGGATTACACTGATTACGCGGATTTTTTATTTGTGTTTAGTCCGTGTTTATCCGGTAAATTCATCCTTCGTAGCGATTTTACTGCGGAGAATGTATCTTTGGTAGAAAAATAATTCATGGCAATTTAAGACTAATTGCAGCATAATTAGCCTAATCAGTACATATTTTGGAGAAAAATAGATGTCTGAAGAAAGAGTTTTAATTTTTGATACGACGTTACGTGACGGCGAGCAATCGCCGGGTGCATCTCTTTCTATCACCGAAAAGCTTGAGATAGCCCATCAGCTCGCAGTCTTAGGCGTCGATATTGTTGAGGCCGGCTTTCCGGTTTCTTCGCCGGCTCAGTTTGAGGCTACCCGCCGAGTCGCTGAGGAAGCCGCTGGTCCGGTTATTGCGGCCTTAGCCCGTGCGAATCAGCAGGATATCGAAGCAGCCGGCAAAGCGATAACATCAGCCGCAAAAAGGCGCATCCATACATTTATCGCAACTTCACCGATTCACATGGAGTTTAAATTGAAAAAAAGTCCCGGTGAAGTGCTGAAGATGGCTGTCGAAGCGGTCAAATTCGCAAAGACCTTTACCGATGACGTGGAGTTTTCGCCCGAAGACGCCTGCAGAAGCGAGATGCCGTTTCTTATCGAGATTTTAACCGCTGTTATCGAAGCCGGCGCAACCACGTTGAATATTCCCGATACCGTCGGCTACGTTCTGCCGTACGAATATGGCCGGCTCATCGCCCAGCTTAAATCCGATGTCCC
>CAZQKO010000046.1:0-15682 GCA_964593945.1 uncultured Pirellulales bacterium
TGGCACAGGAATATAAACTGACAAATGTAATTTTTAATGCGTCGGTTCCCAAGGCGGAGCTTGCAGAGCTCGTGGCCGAGTGTGATGCCTGCATGGTTATATTTCGAGCAGCCAGGGAAAATACATGGTCGCCGAATAAAATGTTTGATGCCCTGGCGGCCGGCAAGGCCGTGCTGATAAATGTCCCTGGCTGGCTGGGAGAGACAATCCAGAGCAACGACTGCGGCAGATGTCTTGACCCGCATCACCCGCAGGCTTTAGCCGATGCGCTGGAGGAGCTGGCAGTCAACCCACAGCTTTGCCGGGAGATGGGCAAAAACGCCCGCGCATTAGCTGAGCGGGAGTTTGAACGAACAAAATTAGCCGACAGGCTGGAAAAAGTTTTGCTGCAGGCGACAGAAAAACAAAATATATGAAGAACCCCCAAATAAATTTGGGGGCTAACCGTTTAGCCCCGCAGTTTACTGCGGGGTTTGAAAATGAAAATGTTTATGGTTAACGATACTTTGCCCTTTGTAAGTATTATTATGCCGATTCGCAACGAAGTTGACTTCATTGAGCGAGCAGTAAAAAGCATCCTTAGTCAAGATTGGCCGGCCAAAAAGATGGAAATACTCGTCGTTGATGGGGCCAGTAATGATGGTACCAGAGAGATTGTAGAAAAATTGTCTCAAGAAGATAGCCGGATAAGAATGTTAGATAATCCACGCCGAATTGTTCCTACCGCAATGAACATCGGATTGCGAGCAGCGCGGGGAGACTTATTTATTCGAGTTGACGGTCATGCGGAGGTTGCCCCGGATTTTATAAGGGAATCGAGCAAGTGTCTGCATGAACACCCGGAAGCGTGGGTGACAGGCGGCTATATTGAGACAGTAGCAAATGACTATACAGGGAGGGTAATTGCATCGGCTATGGGGTCGCCAATCGGCGTAGGCAATTCGCGGTTTCGATTGGGTGACTACGAAGGCTGGGTCGATACGTTAGCGTTCGGCACGCACCATAAATGGATAGTCGATAAAATCGGCTGCTTCGATGAAGAATTAGTGCGCAATCAGGATGATGAGTTTAACCTGAGAGTAACTTTAGCCGGCGGAAAAATCTGGATGTCAAAATCTATAAAGAGCAAGTATTTTTCGCGGGGGTCGCTGTGCAAGCTCTGGAGGCAATATTTTCAATACGGCTTTTGGCGAATTAGGACGTTACAGAAACACAAAAGGCCGGCAACGTTGCGGCAATTAGTTCCATTATTGTTTGTATTGTCTTTGCTGCTGCTGGGATTTGCCGGCTTACTATGGAGACCTTTCTGGATTTTGTTGTGCCTTGAGGCAGCTCTATATGGTATAGGATTATCAGCAGGAGCTTTCGATGTAGGCAGGAAAACAGGCTGGCGGCATGCGCCTTTGGCGCCATTGGTCTTTGTCATATTGCACTTTGGTTATGGGTTAGGCTCATTATGGGGAATCGTTAGATTCTTAATCCTCAAAAGATACGGCATAAAAAAGCCGGAAGAGATACAAATGTCACGATAGGAAAGAATACGGTGGATAAAGTTATAGAACAATATGAGCGGAAATTTGCTGAAGTAATTGGCACAAGCTGGGCCTTTGCTTTCTGGAAAGGAAGAGTTGCTCTATATGCCATATTAAAGGCGATGGGTATCGGAGCAGGTGACGAAGTTATTGTGCCGGGATATACCTGCGTAATGGACGTGAATCCGATTAAATATCTTGGTGCAAAACCGATTTATGTGGATATTGAGCCGATTACATTCAATATAAACGTCGATTTGCTACGAGAGAAAATCACCTCCAATACGAAAGCCATCATAGCTCAGCATACGTACGGCTACCCCTGTGACATGGATGCAATTATGGATATAGCAGGGTGCAATAATATCCCTGTGATCGAAGATTGTTGCTTAGCGCTTGGTTCGAGGTATAAGGGAAAAATGGCAGGTACGTTCGGTAAAGCTGCTTATTTTTCATTCCAGTGGAATAAACCTTATACAACCGGTTTAGGTGGAATGGCGATAACCAGCGATAACAATCTTGCCGAAAAGATAGAGTCACTGTGTGCCGGAGAGATGTGCAAGCCTTTGCGAAAAGAAGTCTTTATGCTTTGGATGCAATTGGTTGTATATAGGTTATTTGTTTATCCCAGGACGACCGCTTTAGCGCAGAGTCTTTTTAGATACCTTACAAAAAAGGGAGCAGTCCTCGGTTCATCAAGCACATCTGAATTTAGACCTGAGCAAGCTTGCGATTTTTTTAAGGATGCAAGTTGTGTACAGGCCCACTGTGGTTTACGACAGCTCAAAAAGATTGAACAGAACATTGCCCACCGCAGAGAAATGACACAGTTGTACGATGAGCTTCTGGCCGAGAGTGACTGGCCAGCTCGGCAATATGACACATCAATAATGCAGCCGGTTATGGTGCGGTACCCGGTGAGGATTGTTGAAAAAAATAAAGCCCTTGCCGAGGCGGCAAATGCTGGCATTGAGCTTGGAAGCTGGTTTGAATGTCCCCTACATCCAATCGAGACGCCTTTAGAGGCATACGATTATAAGCCCGGTATGTGCGGCGAAGCGGAAAAGGCCGGCAATGAAGTAGTGAACCTGCCTTTACATCCGCGCACCAACGAAAACACAGTGAAAAGAACTGTAGAGTTTATAACCAGATTTACTCCTAAAGAGCTAAATGTCTGTCGGGAGGCACCTGTTGCGAACATTTCTTAGAAGATTCTTTAAACGCATTGTTGATATTTTTATTGCATTGCCGGCGGTAGTAATTCTGCTGCCGGTCTTTGTTGTTATATTTGTAGCCGTCAAGCTTACCAGCAAAGGTCCGGCGATTTTTAAGCAGCAAAGAGCTGGCTTGAACGGCCGGCCTTTTATCTTCTATAAGTTCCGAACGATGAGACTCGACGTTGACCCATTCGGCCCAAGCCCCAAATCAGGCGATGATCCGAGACTGACGAAGATAGGAAGATTCCTGCGGGAACATTCACTCGATGAACTTCCGCAGTTATTTAACGTATTAATAGGGGAGATGAGCATCGTCGGGCCTCGGCCGCTCTATGTTTCGCAAATATCTGAATGGGACCAACGGCAAAAAAAACGCCTATTTGTTAAACCCGGTATTACCGGACTTGCACAAATATCAGGACGAGGACGGCTTAGCCGCGAAGAAAAATTAGAATTAGATGTCAAGTATGTGGAAACAGCCTCGTTTTTAGCCGATATAAAGATAGCGATAGCTACGATTGGCCAAGTGTTAGGGAGAGAAGAAATTTACGAGAAAAAATACTCAAAAACCGAATACACCAGAACTGAGGGTAAATAGAATATATTCCGCCGCAGACGAAGATTAGAGGGGTGAGTTTTATGGAAATAAGAACAGGTCCTGCGTGCAGATACCTGACGACAATAGAACAGTTAGAGCAATTAGATGATAGAGAAAAAACCGAGCTGAGGAAAGTCACCGAGAAGTTCGCTTTCCGCTGCAGCGATTACTACTTGTCACTGATCGATTGGAACGATCCCGACGATCCGATACGCAGAATCATAATCCCCCGGCTTGAGGAGCTCGACGAGTGGGGTCGTCTCGACCCTTCGGATGAAAAGGAATATACGGTCATACCGGGGCTCGAGCACAAATATAATTCCACGGTACTTTTCTTAGTTAGTAACGTTTGCGATGGTATCTGCCGGTACTGTTTTCGCAAGCGGGTCTTCATAAAGCCTCAGCAGGAATACCTGCGAAACCTGTCCGCAGCTCTGCAGTACATAAGAGAGCACCCTGAGATAACCAACGTCCTGCTGACCGGAGGCGATCCATTAATTCTTAAACCGTCAAATCTTGAGAACATAATCCGACAGCTAAGAGAGCTTGAACATGTGCAGATAATCCGAATAGGGACAAAGGTCCCAGCTTTTAATCCAAATCGAATTATTGAACAGCCGGATTTGCTGCAGATGATAAGTAAATACAGCACCGACCAAAAAAGAATATATTTGATGACCCACTTTATTCATCCACGCGAGCTGACGGATTTGTCGGCCAAAGCGGTTGGATTGCTACAGCAGGCCGGCGCAATCTTAGCTAATCAGTGCCCACTTATACGCGGCGTCAATGACAGGCCCGAAGTTATGGCGGAGCTGCTTGCGAAGCTCTCCTTTATAGGTGTGGTACCATATTATATCTTCCAATGCCGACCGGCTCTGGGAAACAAAACATATACTGTACCAATCGAGGAAGGCTACCAGATAATAGAGCAGGCCAAAGCGTTGGTATCAGGCCTGGCAAAACGCGTCAGGTTTGTGATGTCACATTCGAGCGGCAAAATTGAAATTATCGGCAAAACAGATAAGCAAATCTATTTCAAATACCATCGAGCTGCTAACGATGCGGATAGCGGCCGTTTCCTGGCTTTCAAGTGCAATCCCGATGCAAACTGGTTCGATGATTATGATGAAGCAATCCGTGACTATCCGATCGATCTTCCTTACAGATCATACGGACCTGAGTAAAGCAGAAGTGTTTAATTCATGGCAGTTAATGCTGATAGGCGACCCGCTCTACAGACCTTTCAAAAAGCGGTAGCTGTTTACGCCGGGCTGTTTAGCTGTCGCTGGCATGGCGACGCGATATGAATCAGCCATTGCAAGGTCTGCTTTCAAAATGTAAGATGGACTTTAGCTCATCAACCATACTTTTCCATTTTTATTTCATTCCCAGTTATCTCATGTCATTCCAAACAACTTACAAACGATCAGGTCAACCTCCTTTTCTAATTCCGCGATCTTTTCTTCCTCATCTTTTAGCTTGATTCTGTGAAGATTCTTTGAAAGTTCACTTAATTCTGTGTGTGTCTCATTGTTTTTATCAAATTTTGCTATACCAACATGTTCCATCACCGATGGTGCCCCAAATCCACGACCTGCTGATGAGTAAGACCGGATAAATCTACGGACAGCAGTTGAATTTATAATTGCACATAAATAATGTGCTTCATTTTCATATTCCGTAGCAAATAGAGAGGTTGTATCTGTAGGTATTATTTTCTTCCATCCGAAATCTGTTTTTGCCTGACTTATCACCGCTGCAACCAGATCACTCGCCATTCGCTTCCAAACGACCTTATATCGAGCAAATGTATAATCTGCAATATTATATTGACTGTAAAATGGACTATCACTATCAGAATGATATTTCTTATATGCTGCCCTACTTAATAATTCTTTCTTGAAAAGTGTTAGATAGTTGAAAATACGTTGCCACTTTTTCTTCATTATATTCTCTGAATATCCCACACGAGTTTGTGGGTCTTGTACTATCAGCACATAAACATCAGGCCTCGCCCCCCAACGCTCAATATCAGAACCACGAACAGCGGGATAAACCAAATCCGCCTCAATCCTCTCCACAACCTTTCTGATTTTTCTTTTCCCCATCTCCTCAAGATTACGAACTATCAAATCCCCATTCGATAATACTTGCTTCACTTCAAGCCAGAATACCCCGTACGGCTCTACACGAGCACCAAGTCTGGCTTGATACGTATTTTCTCCTTCAATACGTTTCAGCCCTCCGTCAGTCTTCCTCACCGTCTGCCAAGAACCGTTGCTCTTTCCTATCGGCCTGGCTATCAGCTTTTCTTGTTTTAAGAACTTCTTAGCTTCCTTCAATGTTAAATCAGTCGCTATTTTTCCTACACCCTTTTTTCTTCTCCAAACCGTATATGGTACCGGATATTTTGTTTCCCCGCGCTTTTTCAAAAAGATTGCCGCCGTTTTATTTGCTGCTCCTTCAAACGGTTGTACTGTTACCAAATCATGCGCCTTTATTACCTTTAGCGTTTCTCTGTCTCCGAGCCGAAATTTACGAAAGCCCTCTCCTGCTCCTTTTGATTTGAATACCTCTTGTGTAATAAGAAAACCGAGTGTTCCGTTTCTCGCTAAATAATGGTCTGCTGCCACATAAGTAAACAACATTGAAAAGTCTTTTTCACCACCGCCCAGCCGAGCCGCATGTCCTTTAAGGGAAAATAATCCATAGTTTTGCCACATCTCTAAGGTTTCCTTGCGATATTCATTTGATAGATATCCCCACCGAATCCAGGGTGGATTACCTACAACAAAGTCAAAATTCTTCGCTGTCATTGGCGCAAATACGTTCTTCAAAAACCTCGACCATATTCCATTCCTGCCGTCCCTCTCAAGCTCCAAAATATGCTCATAGAACTTCACGACTACTTTCTCGTGTGGCGGGAATACAAGCCCTTCGTTCTTAAATCGCTGCAGCGCTTCGGTTTCGCTATAACCTATTCTCACCAACTCTTCTACTACCGGTGCCGCACGCTTCATTAAAGAGCGGTCATATACCCAGATTTTTGGTACGAAAAAACTTCCAACCGATGTCCTGACCTCTGCCGCACCATTTTCATTTAATAGCATTTGGCCTTTTTGCTTCGGCCACAGAACTGAATCAGCCAGATAAACAGGAATCTCAAACGATTTCAACTCATTGACCAATTTACCAAGTGCAAACACATAGTTTGTCCTTGCCGCTATAACTGCCAGCGGATTCAAATCAAATCCCCACACATTCGCCAAAATTCTCTTTGCAGTCTCGGTAACCGGCTCCTTTTTTGAGGCCCCGAAAAGTTTGGCTCTTTGTATCGCAAGAACCAAAAATGTCCCTGATCCACATGCAGGGTCGAGCAATCTTTTTCTTGTGTCCCCTCGATAACCAGCTTCATTCAAAACCAGCTCCGCCAACCAATCCGGGGTGTAGTATTCACCAAGATGATGCCTGACCATATCAGGGACAAGATACTGGTAAAGTTTTTTCAAAAGGTCACGTGTTACCTCCGGCTCAATAGTTGTTGTTGCCGGCTCAAATTCTGAAAGACATCTTGCCACCCCTCTAATCGCATCTTGTAATCTTGGAGAATTTAGCGCCTCTAAGTACCACCGAAAGAAATCTCCTTCGAGAAAATTTGTTATTCCACGCTTTGAATAAACTCCACCATTTTCAATGTCTGTTAATCGCGATTCTAATTCCTCTCGTTCTGCATGAACAAGTTCGCTGCTGAACGAAGTCGTTAAGCTCCCTTCACTTACTAAGAGTAGTTCTGCAGCAATAAGTTTCATAAGAAGGGCAAAATAAGTGTGAACGCAAAACAATATAACCTGAAAGTCGCTTTCTTTGTCTAATCCATAAATCTCTGCAAGTGCCCTTGTCTTCTTATCTGCTCCGCCTGCAAATTGCTCACCGTAAACTATTCCAAAAAGTCTTTGCCATTCATTAAAGAATACTTTCTCGCGTTTTGTGCTCCAATTTACTGCTGTATCCACAAAGGCACCAACCGCCTCCTGAGCTATTTCGCTCTTAGGCCCAAATCTATAAGCTAAATTTTCGGCCGTTAACGCAACACGAGCCAATGCCCTTAAGTATGTAACGAATGTAAAAGCACTCTCAGAATCAAACGTATATGGGCCATCCATAATAAAATCCAGGGTCATACCTCCTTTTGTTGATGTTTTTCCTTTGTGCCTGCATTTCACAAAGAAAAGCGAACTTCCGTCAAATCCTACGCCAACAATTCGTACGAAGCCCTCTTTTCTGTTTGCCATTATTTCTGCTGTAACATAATTAGCTAACTGTTTGTAAGCATGTTCAATTTTAGCTTTTGACGAAAATGTGTTTGGCGCCTCATATTCAATAACTACTTGCCCATGCACGGCATCAGGACGACCCTTAAAAATACTTTTTGCTTTATCGCTTAAGCGTTCATATCGCTCTTCGAACCTAAATCCTGCATTTTCAAGCAAGTTGCCCAGATTCCTCTCGAACCCTATGCGAAGCTCTTCCTCCGTCTTGGCGAAGCGCATTATTTTCTTTGTGGAGCTGACTAATTTATCTGCGATTTTCCGTAGCGTCACATCTGACTTAGATTTATCGTTACTTTTTTTTCTTGCTTCACCCATTTAAGTTCCTGATTTACTTTTTTTTACCTTTTGCCCGCAATTTCTGCAAAACCTGCAATTTCTATCAACGCACAAACTTCCGCCTGGTCTGCATCAACATTTTCAAATCCATTTTAACCCCGAAATTCGACAAGGAAAAGTATAAACTGAAGGTTATGAAATGATATTTATTCGCTCGACCCATCCACAATATTAATGCACAGCATGGCTAACGCCATTATCGGCTGAAGTTGAAAGAATTGCATTTATTATTTCATACCCAATAGTAGGTATTTTATCGTCGTGCGTCGCTCGTATTGCGTATTGCGTCTGTCGTCCCCGCCTACGGCGGGCAAGCCTCGTCTCTCGTGCTTCTGTCCCGCCACGGCTCGACTGAGCTCGCCGAAAAGTCAGGCGGGTAAACCTCCGTCTTCTGTCTTCTGATTCCGTGCATCAGGCATCCATCCGTGTGCTCATCTACCCCAAAAAAGTAGTCAAAAAACCTGCTGAAAAACTGCTCAAAACACGTTCATTTTTGCTTATTTTTGCTTAAAAAGCGCGCATTTTTGCTAATTTCCTGCAATTTTTCGTAAAAAAGCACCAAAAAATGCTCATTTTTACCCTCCTTTTTCGCTTAAAAACAAATAAGTCCTATAAAATCACCATTTTCAGTATCACCAGCTACCCCAATTTTCAAAATTTCCTTCAAAAACCCTATATTTCCACCTATTTCCCGACTTTTTTTCTCTTCTTTTCTCCCTGTAATTGAACCTTTTAATTATTAGGTGGATGGCCACCGGTCAATCTCTGGCGAGATAGAGTTGTCAGGTAAATCGTGCCAGCAGCCGCTGCGATTCCGGCAGC
Organism: uncultured Pirellulales bacterium; assembly: GCA_964593945.1. Lineage (GTDB taxonomy): Bacteria > Planctomycetota > Phycisphaerae > Sedimentisphaerales > Anaerobacaceae > CAZRMQ01. The sequence continues at coordinate 8,840 of CAZQKO010000046.1, forward strand.
AGAGGCAATTACACCTGATAAGGTGAAACTTCTGCCCAGTATTAACGATCCCAATTTCACAGCTAACAGAAATCCTATCGGCAAAATTAATGCTCCTATCAGCCATTTCGGTTTTGGGGCTACCCCAGATGCTTCGTTTCCTGAGCGGAGTCGAAGGAATTGAATCCACAACAGAGTAAAAAATACGTAGGCGAAGAAATGAAAGACTGTGTTAACTATCGGCATGAAATCAGCAACATTCACCCTCGCAATATTTGTTAAGCCGAAAATGGTTACTCCTGTTACAATGAGACAAACAGGCCAAAAAGTAAATATTGAAAGCATAATTAAACCCAACAGAGTACCGATCAAATCCACGATGAAGTCTCTAATATCACAGCTACGTCCTTGCACAAAGCCCTGAAGCACCTCATCCAAAACGCCGTATAATACTACCACGAGAAGTATCCACCAGGCGCCAGCTTTGCGCCAATTTACCTTTTTATTCGGATTGATTGCAAACCAGAGCAAAAAAGTCAGGATCAGATAAGCCAGAAAGTGAATGCCTTTGTCGGACACATCAGCTTCGCGAACCAAGTGTGGAACAGGCATGTGGGCCAGGATAAAAAGCGTAGGCCAATAAAACACTAATAAGATTATAATTAGCTTTTGTTGACGCGATACAGGCATCGAGATTTTCGTCCCTCGCCCCTCACCTCTTTTTTCTCGTGAACCAAGGGACGAGGCACGGTACACGAGGTACAATCCGCCCAAGCGGACCGGATAAAGTGTACAAACTTATATAAGAAAAATAAAGTTCTATCTGGAAACATCTGGTTTAATGTATAATATATATTGTAACTATCACTTCAATACCGTTTTGGAGGACCGAAGAAAATGAAACGTCTAAAAATAATTAAGACTTCTATTTTGCAGTCCGTTTTTGAAGTGCCATCAGGCACTCAACAGGCCCCTGAGGGGCAGATTGCAAAATGGGCTGTAGTTGTAATTGTTTTAACCAGCCTAGCGGGTATTTGTCCGGGGCAGCGCAGGCCGAGAGGTGCACCTCTTAGGATAATTCAGCTTCCGCAGCCGAAATTGGCCAGCCAGGGCGGGCTTAGTTTCGAGGAGGCTGTAGTAAAGCAACGAATTACGTCCGGCAGTACTGCCGGATTGAGCAACCGGCAAATTAGTTTTGAGCAGATTGGCCAATTGGCCTGGGCCGGCCAGGGTACGATAGAGTCGTTGTCTCAGACCGTGTCCCAGCCGTCCACCTCTGGCCGACTTCCTGGTAGACAAGTCTCACAACAGGCGCAGATGATTTATCCCGTGAGCCTGTTTTTCGTCTCACCCAGTGGTATTTATGTTTACAATTCCAATAGGCATAGTTTGGAGCAAACCTACGACAGGGATGTGCGAGCTGCGCTGGCTCCAATGGTTGCAAACCCGGAAGCGGTCACAGCAGCCGGCTGCGACATTATTATTGCAGGCCCTATTAAAGACCCTACTGGAAGACCTGCCAATGTTGCCAGAAGGCTTAGCTTGTTGCAGGCGGGACAAAGCGCTCAAAACATTCAGTTGCAGGCTGCAAGTTTAAACCTTGCTTCTGTGCCGGTCAGCAATTTCGATTCAAGAAATGTCGTCAGGATTTGCAACTTGCCCAGAGGTATGGAGGTACTCTATATAATTTCTGTAGGCTACCCGGCGGAATCTACTGATAGCGCTCAGCCGTCGGCTGGTACTGTGCCGTCCGTGCAGAATAGGGCGATGCTAAAAAGGGCTGTCTTAATTGTCGGTGGAGAGAACTTTAATGACAGGGAGCTTTTTGAAACTATGCGAGTTCTTGGTGCTGCGGGCGTTCAGACTCTTATCGCCAGCAGCAGGCTGGGAGTTATAAGGGGCATGACGGGAGGAGTAGCCGAGGCCGGGATTTTGATGAATCAGTTGAGAATCGATGATTTCAATGCGGTGGTTTTTATCGGCGGCGATGGTGCAAGAGAATATTTTACTAATCCGGACGCATTGAATATCGTTCGTGAAGCGGCGACCAAGGAAAAAGTTCTGGCGGCGATTTCTACTGCGCCGACTATCCTGGCTAATGCAGGTGTGCTGCGCAATATCCGGGTGACCGGCTCTATTACTGAAAGAAGTACCCTTCAGCAGGCCGGCGCTGTATATACCGGCAATCATGTCGAGCGAGACGGCCTTATAATAACCTCCACCGGACCAATAGCAGTAGTGCAGTTCGCAGCAGCTATAGCAGAAGCACTGGCTGGAAAGTAAGCGATGGACCATGGATGATATTCTCGATTACACAGTAGATCAAGATTACGCTTAACGGTTGCGGTTGCGCGTCTCGTAACGGTTACGTCTAACGTAATACGTTTCACGAAACCAGTAGCGTAACCCTTAAACGAAACACGAAACCGGTCATCATTTATTATCCATCGTCTGTCTTTGGTAAATGGACAATCTTGCCCATCTACACCATAATAAATCCTCTTTTTTACCAAACGTAAGTAATTATCAACAAAAATTTTATAAAAATTTATTTTTTTGTCTTGACTAATAGATATATTGTGCTATAATTCTAATACAATAGAGTAATAGATGAATAACTCAATTTACAGTTGCGTGGAGAACATAGATGATTGAATTCAAACTGGACCTTAAGAGCGGTGTTCCTTTCTATCGCCAAATAGTTGATCAGATACGATACGGCATCGCCTCCGAACGGCTGTTGCCTGGGCAGCAGCTTCCAACCGTTAGAGAGCTGGCGGTACAATTGGAGATTAATCCCAACACAGTCCGCAAGGCCTATTCAGAGTTAGAGATATTGGGTGTTTTAGACACTCAGCAGGGCACAGGCACTTTTGTCAGTAACCAGGAAGTTGAAATCGCAGATGCAGAAAAAAGTCGCATGGTCCGTCAAATCTGCGATGAGCTGGTCGCCCGCGGCCAGCAATATAACATTACACTAAAAGAGATTATTGATCATTTGCAAAGGAGACTTAGTAATGGCAGAGAAAAAGAAAACCGGAATAGTTAGCGTAGTATCGCGCACGTACCAGGAGAGTCAAGTTATCCCGGAGCTTCATATTAATCTGGTCGCCCTGTTAGCGGCTTTAAGTATATTGCTTCTGGGATTTATTGTTAACCGGTTTGTACAAAATGACTGGTTTACCTTTAATCTCCCCACAGTGTTAATCACCATCTTTCTGGGCGTTTTCACTTTGTTTGGATTAAAGATTGCCAAGGAATGGGAGCGAGTGCTGGTTCTGCGCCTGGGCAAGTTCAGCCGATTAAGAGGCCCCGGGATGTTCTTCATTATTCCTCTGATCGATAGCATCGCCCAGGTGGTGGATATGCGAATTCGCGCCACCGATTTTGCTTCCGAATCGACCCTGACAAAAGACACCGTTCCGGTAAATGTAGATGCGATTTGTTTCTGGATGGTCTGGGACGCGAAAAAGGCAATCCTGGAAGTGGAAGCCTATTATTTGGCCATTGTTTTATCAGCTCAGACTGCACTACGCGATATCATCGGCACACATGAACTGGCTGATATGTTGACACATCGCGGCGAACTGGGAAAAAGGCTGCGGGAAATGCTGGATGAGAAGACTAATCCATGGGGCATTACGGTTCAATCCGTGGAAATTCGTGACATTATAATACCCAAGGATTTGGAAGATGCCATGTCCAAGCAGGCCCAGGCCGAGCGGGAGCGCCAGGCCCGTATTATCCTGGGAACAGCGGAGACCGAAATCGCCGAGAAGTTTGCTCAAGCTGCTAAACAGTATGAGTCGAATCCGGTAGCGATGCATCTTCGCGGCATGAATATGCTCTTTGAGGGACTAAAGGAAAAAGGCTCAATGATTATCGTGCCCAGTTCCGCGTTGGAGACGATGAATCTGGGAGCAATAGGCGGGCTGGCTGCCCTGAGCCAGATGAAAGGTGAAAAGGATGAAGCTCCGAAATAAAAATTTCTAACCAAGTTACATTTTTGCCCAATGTCGGAGCTATTCAAGGAGACATTAAAATGATCCAGTCAACAACGCCATCTATTGAAGGCAAGAGAATCACAGAATATCACGGTATAGTGACAGGTGAAGCCATTCTGGGCGCCAATATCTTCAAGGATTTTTTTGCAGGGGTACGCGATATCGTTGGAGGGCGCTCGGCAGCATACGAAAAGGCATTTCGAAAGGCGAGACAAACCGCTCTTGAGGAAATGGAGCAAGAGGCTGAAGAATTGGGAGCGAATGCAGTCGTAGGTATCGACATAGACTATGAAACTGTCGGCTCTCATGGTGGAATGCTCATGGTCAGTGTCAGTGGCACCGCTGTTACAATACAATGAGTATATGAGCGAATCGGTTCAGGCACCGTAGCGGTTTGTGATCGGTAGTCTCCGGTCTTTGCCGAAGGCCTTGGGTGTAATTTTTATCCCCGGCGGACACAGCCTTCTTTTATATTCATTTCTATCAACCATCCGAATAACGCTATATACCACGTCTTTCGGCAGGCCAGATTCAATGAGCTGCTGGGCGGATTTATCTTCCTCGACATAGCCTTTGAGGATTGTGTCTAACAAGTCATAGTCCGGCAGCGAATCGGTGTCTTTTTGATTGGGTTTTAGCTCGGCACTGGGCGGCCGGGTAATTACGTCGGCGGGAATTATTTCTCTCCCCTTTGTTTTATTTATGTGCTCAGCTAATTTGTAGATAACGGTCTTGGGTACGTCTTTTATTACGGCAAAGCCGCCGGCAGTGTCACCATATAGGGTGGCGTAGCCGACCGAGGTTTCACTTTTATTGCCCGTCGTCAAAACCAAAGAGCCGAATTGATTGCTCAATGACATCAGGATTATACCGCGAATTCTGGCCTGCAAATTTTCATAAGCGATGCCCTTATCATCCCAGCCGCGTACCGTTTTTAATTCTTTGTGGTACTGTGTGAGCATCGGTTCAATAGGAATGGTCAGTAATTCGATGCCAAGGTTTTCAGCTAATTGTTTCGCGTCTTTTATTGTCTCAGGGCTATTAAATCTGGATGGCATTGTAATGCAGACAACATTCTCGGCGCCGATGGCGTCAACGGCTATAGCAGCGGTAACAGCAGAATCTATACCGCCACTAACACCGAGCAAAATTTTCTTAAAGCCGTTCTTTAGGGTATAATCTTTAGTACCAAGTATGAGTGCCTGATAAATTTCATCGAGCATATCCATCGGCACCTCAGGTGGAGACTGCATAGACTTGACTTGTACAGCACTATCGCCCGATATAGCTACATCTGCGATTAATAAGTCTTCATCGAATGCCCTGGCTTTGGTGATTATCTTGCCCGTCGAATCGGCAAACATGCTTCGACCATCAAATACCAATTCATCCTGTCCCCCGACGAGGTTACAATACGCGACAGCGCAGTTAAATTCTTTCGCACATTGCCCAACTATTTCTTCCCTTTTATTAATCTTTCCCAGATGAAAGGGTGAGGCTGAGATATTGGCAATCATGTGGATTTTGCCGATACCTTCGAGAAAATTACTAAGCCATTTGATATCCCATATATCAAAGCAGATAGTTAGCGCGATATTTATGTCCTTGACCTTGATAACTGCCGGCTCATTGCCGGCTCGAAAGTATCTCTGCTCATCGAATACACTGAAATTCGGCAGCAGGCACTTTCTGTAAATTTTAGTAATTTTTCCATTTTGCAGCACCGCGGCTGAGTTGTAAGTATCTCCATGGAAACTGTCCGCAAAACCGGCGATTATTGTTATTTCCGGGCAGTCAGCAGCGATTTTCTCCACGGCCAGACGGTTATCTTTTAAAAAGTGCTTCTTATACAGTAAATCTTCCGGCGGATAGCCGCATATAGCCAATTCCGGAAAGAGCAACAAATCCACCTCAGCCCGAAGCGCCTGGGCGTAGATATCGCGAATCTTGTTGGCGTTACCAGCCAAATCACCCACCGTCGCATCGAATTGGCCCAATCCTACCCGCACAATATACCTCTTAAACAATCTAAACACATAACCCGCCTTCGCCAAAGCCTGCCTTCGCCGGAGCGGCTACGCACAGGCAGGCTATGGCGGGTAAATTTGTATCCTGATGAGATTAGTCCGCAGCGTATTCCTGTCAAGACTTTTTTAGCGCTTGAAGGACACATGTCATAAGTGGTGAGCCTGCCTGCCCTGAGCGAAGTCGAAGGGTCGAACAAAATTGCTCGCCGTGCCATCTACTTTTAGCCCCCAGCCCCGCGCTGGGGGTAATTGGCTTTGATTGGCTTTGTTTTCACCAAGTGTCCAGTTCGATATTTTTCTCATAATACCTTTTTATAATTAAGTTTAAATCCATTTGACTTTTTTGAAAATTGGCTTTGTTTTGCATAAAACAGGTTGATTTGTAGAATATTCTCGACAATTGTAGAACAAGCTGGTTAGTTTCGTTATACGTTTATAGGTTGCGCAACTGGTTTCGATTAACGTTGGACGTCTAACGTGACGAGCTGCGCAACCGTTCAACGTTTTACGTTGATAGCAACCGCAACCGGATATTCGTTCCATGGTTTGCCAATACCCTGCATCCTGATTTCCTGTTACCCTGATTTACCCCGTGAGATAGGCTGTAAATAATAGAAATGACTTTATCTCATGGGGTGAATCCCGTGAGATAGGCGTAGCCGTTATCTAACGGGGTGGATTCTCGATTCTCGATCTTAGCTAATTTACTTTATCCCACTCGTTAGCCGTTGTGATTTACTCTCAATCCAACAAATAATTTCATTTGCCAACTGACGTGGGCGGCGATCAGACATTATTGACGGATAGCTATGCCACAAGTTACAGAGATTATG
>CAZQKO010000047.1:0-15552 GCA_964593945.1 uncultured Pirellulales bacterium
CCGAGCAATATATATCTTCAAGCCTTGATGTTAGTCCCATAGCCTTTAAGCTGAACATAATTGGAGCTTTGAAGTGGGGCTTTTTCGGCAGCATCTTTATGTTCATGTTCATAGACATGTTTGACAGCATAGGAACGCTGGTGGCTTGCTGCCATAAGGCGGAAATGGCAGACGCGCAAGGTAGGATAAAAGGACTTGACAGGTTATTGGGAATCGATGCTTTCGCCACAATGGCAGGCGCTGTGTTGGGTACGTCACCTACGACAGCCTTTGCCGAATCGGCGGCGGGTATTGAGCAGGGCGGGCGAACTGGATTGACATCGATAGTCACAGGTATTTTATTTCTGCTTGCACTGGTCTTTGTGCCGGTAGTAAAAACTGTGCCAAAGTATGCAGCGGCGCCGGCCCTTATTATGGTTGGGCTTTTTATGGCCAAGGAAGTTAAAAAAATAAATTTCGCTAACCTTGAAGAAGCATTCCCCGCATTTATCATAATGGTGATGATTGCTTTGAGTTATAGTATCAGTACAGGATTGGCCTTTGGATTTGTCTCGTTTACTCTTATAAAAATAATCTTGGGAAGAGCGAAAGAGATAAAAGCAGCGATGTGGATTATTGCGATTTTGTCTATTTTGTTTTTGACTATGGACCGGTTGCAGGATTTAATCGTGTACTTAAGAACCTAATGCGATTTAGGTTTGAAACAGGGATCTTATTTGGAGAAAGTTTTTAGCAGGGAATATACAGCAAATTTTTTTTAGTAAGCGATATGTCGAGCAATACATAACCATACTGAAACTGTGCGGAGAATACACGTGGTGGAGAAGGAAGACCTGATTAGTGCCGTTCTAAAGAAGGTCAAATTGATCGATGGCCGGAAGAAGCTGACATGTGCGGAGGCTTTTGAGTTAGCAAGGCAGTTCAAGGTTGGAATAATCGAGATTGGCCGAATCTGTAATCAGAACAGCATAAAAATTCATAAATATCAGCTTGGCTGTTTTCCATAATGATAGAAAGAATATACATGTGAAGAAGTTAAAAGCAAAATTAAAGCTCTGGTTAAGTTCCAAAGATGTTGAAGGTGTGTTTGGCGATGGCAAATGGCGGCTGCTTAAGGCTATCGATCGTGAAGGTTCTTTGAGGCAGGCAAGCGAGCGTCTGCACATAAGCTACCGCAAAGCATGGGGCGACTTAAAAAAGGCTCAGGATTTTCTCAAAATCGCTCTGGTCGAAAAGAAGCGTGGAGGCGTCAACGGTGGTGAAACCATCTTAACCGAGCAGGGCAAAAGGTTGGTCGAGGCTTATACGAAATTTCGCGGTGATATAGAAAAGGCGTTGGAAAAGGCTTATCAAAAGCATTTAAAGGAACTTTGGAAATGCCAAAAACGCTGAGAAATATTGGGTGGCAGCCTCAATCAGGCTTCGAAAGATCCGGCTCCAGACGGATTAGACGGATTGGGGATGGTTTGGTATTAGGCTTTAGCCTCGTAGAGCTTTTAGTTGTTATTTCAGTGTTAGCGCTATTGATGGGTCTTATTCTGCCGGCGCTGAGCCGGGCCAGGTCGCAGGCCTTTCAGACGATGTGCCAAACTCGATTACGGCAATGGGGATTGACTTTTGAAGTCTATTCTGTGGAAAACGACGGTTTTTATCCCCACATCGATGGCCGTGACCGCACGCCAGGTGATCCACAAACAGCAGCGGACTTTGCGGATTATTATTTCGGATGGGTCGATGTGCTGCCTCCGCTGATGAGAGAAAAATCCTGGCGGGATTATGATTATTGGCAAAAGCCCGGAACAAACACGATGTTTCAGTGTCCTTCAGCCAGGCTCGCACCAGATGAAAGTTACAAATATAGACCGGAAAGAAGCGGCTACTTTTCTTATGCTATGAACTCATGTTTAGAGCTTGATGAAAACTGTTGGCCGCCTTATGGAAGCAAAGGCAAAGACTGGAATATGCCAAGCTTCTTGAAAATAACATCTGTGAGCAATCGCTCTCGTTTAATCCTTTTGTTCGATCAACTGCTCGACCCGGCAAGAGGTTACGGCGGCGAAAAAGTAAATGCCACAGCCGGCAAATATTGTGGCAGCTATCCGAAGGCTTTTAGCGCCCGCCACAGTAAACCTGCGGGATTATTAGGGGGTTCTATTCTTTATTGTGATTATCATGTCCAGTGGAAGTCCTCGGTTTGGAAACCAGAATGGCCTGATGATTTAGAGGTACCGCCACTTGGTGACACGAATTGGTATCCATAAATTGGTAATTGGTAACTTGAATCTTGAGTTTTATGTATAGAATGTTGGAGGTGGAAAAAAATGAGATTAGTAATTGTAATTGTTGCAGTAATGTTAGGATTGGCAGGACAGATACAGGCACGTGCACTTTCAATCTATGAGATTCAATATACAACAGATGTAAATGGAATCAGTCCGCAGAATGGCCAAATTATTGATTGTCTTGGCGGAATAGTCACTCATAAACCTCCCACAGGCAGGCCACGATTGATTATTCAAGACCCGAACTATCCGGATGGCTGGGGTGGTATTCAGGTAAAAGACTTCATTGGTGGTTCATTCGAAGGTATTGAGATTGGGGATTGGATTTCTCTGACGAACGTAGAAGTGGAGGACTCTCAGTACACGAAAACAAGAGGAACTACTTTTTTGCAGTATAGGGCTGAAAATGAGCCTGTCTTGACCGTAGTCAGCAGGAATAATCCAATACCGAGGCCATTGCCTGTAAGCGTTAGTGAGATCGCAGCACCAGTCGAGGGTGTTGATGAATGGGTCTTAGTTGATCATAGTGCTGAGCGGTATGAAAGTATGCTTATCAAGGTCATTGACGTCACAGTCGCAGATATGGGTAAAGGGAAAGTTAACGACAACTATATACTTGTCAGCAACAATGACCCTAATTCTGTGTGCTGGGCCTCTGACTATATGAATTACGATGTTGATGGAATATACCATCCTTTTATAGGGGTAGGCAATAATTTCTGTGGCGTGACCGGCTTTTTGGAGCAGTATATTGGCGAAAGTGATGGTATATATTATGATTATTACCAGTTGCTGACAACCAAGACGGATGATTTTCTCGTCCTGCAGCCTGCAGACTTTGACGGAGATTGTGATGTTGACTTTGAAGACCTCGGCATCTTCATGGGATATTGGAAGCAGACCGATTGTGCAGCGCGTGACAACTGCAACGGAACTGATATAGCGCCGGAGCAGCCTGATGGTGTCGTCGATATTTTAGACTTGATGGAGTTCATTCGATATTTGAATGGAGAGAAAAATTAAGACTTGATTTGTGGAAAGAAAAGATGAAAAAAGAGTACATTTTAGGGATTTTGTTTTTTAGCGGGCTGTGGGGCATTTCCGAAGCGGTTCTTGGTGATGCTTTGTATCGGGCTGATGTGCCTTATGCATCGGTTTCATTGACCGTTATTGGCTTTATCATACTGACTTTTGCCTGTGTGAATTTGCCTCAAAAAGGTACAGCGACCCTTATTGCAGTCTGTGCGATGTTGTACAAGTTTCTAAATGAGCCGTTTTTTGCATGTCACCTTCTGGGAATCTTATTGATGGGCGCCTGTTACGATTTGCTCTTTAACGTATTGAAGATAAGAAAAAGTTTTTTGTCATCGGCTTTGGTTACCTATCTTAGTTATGCTTCTTTGGCATTGTTGATTACTTATATTATTAGGTATGGCTCTTGGCCGCAGGCTGGTTTTGCCAAGGTGCTAAGGCACGTCGGAATCAGCGGCAGTATGGCTGCTTTGGGATGTGCGGTTTTGCTGCCGTTAAGTTTTCGTCTGGGTGAAAAGCTCAAGGCGAATTTTCCTATGCCTTTTCATTTGCAGCTGCGATTAGTCCCCGGCAGCGTATCAGCTCTTACCGTGGGTTTGTGGGTCTTCAGTATAATGATGTATTTCTTAAAGTAAGTTACGACCTAAACATGGGACCAACCAAACTGATTTTATGGACGGGTGAAAAACACAGCGGCAAAACTACGAATGCTTTTAAACTTGCTGAGTTTGTCTGCAATAAAGGATTTACCATAGCAGGTTTATTAGCACCTTCAATATATGAAGATGGCCGATTAGTTGGTTTTGATGCCTTAGACCTGCGAAGTAGCAAACGTGCACCTTTGATAAGAAGGGGGAATTGTCATTGCGAGGCCTGCCGAGTAGGCCGTGGCAATCTCAAACACCAAAGCAAGAGAGATTGCTTCGTTTCGCTCGCAATGACATGCGCCCCACAATTCAATGCGGGGTTAAATCTTGGTCACGCGTCACTTAGTCCGGCAGCCACCAAGTCTGCCGATTTAATTATAATTGATGAGTTTGGACCGTTAGAGTTAGACCAGCGTGGCTGGCGAAAGGATGTAGATTCACTATTGACATCGAGCAATGCGATAATACTGCTTGTTGTTCGTCGGGAGCTGGTTGAGTTAGTTAAACAATTGTATAAAGATGTCCCCTGTATGGAGCTTGCAGCCGGTGAGCCGGATTCGGTTGAACGGGTTGTTGCTCTACTTAAGGGTAGCCGAGTGCAAGACCATCCCCAAGCTGCGCTTGAGGATGCCACCCTTTAAGATTGATGTGAAATGGTTAAGCTTGACGGCATGTTGATGATTGGCTCAGCAGGAGCGAACGTAGGCAAGACCGAGCTGGCCTGCGAGCTTCTCAGGAAATTCAGCAAAAGTACTGACATCATTGGAATAAAGGTCACTGCGATAAGGGAAAAAGATGGCCGTTGTCCTCGTGGGGGATTGGGCTGTGGTGTTTGCTCATCGCTGGAGGGGGATTTTTGCATTACGGAAGAGACAAATACAAAGTCCCAAAAAGATACAGCCCGGCTGTTGGCAGCCGGCGCCAGACGGGTCTTCTGGCTGCGTGTTCTGAAAACGCACCTAAAAGAATGTATAGCTGCTTTAATAAATGTAATTGGGCCTGATGCGATTTCGATTTGCGAGTCAAACTCGCTGCGTCACGTGGTCGAACCTGGGCTATTTCTCGTAGTAAGAAACCATCATTCGAAAATATGGAAGAATTCCGCAGGAGATGTAAAAAAATATGCAGATAGAATTGTGGTTTCCAACGGCCGTAGCTTTGATCTTAACATCGACCGGATAAAACTGGCTGATGCCAGGTGGCTATTGCAGGAAAAGGCGACTGCAATAATTATGGCAGGGGGCAGTAGCAGCCGAATGGGCACTGATAAAAGTATATTGCCGTTGGAAGGAAAGCCCATGATAGAGAGAATCTGTGAGCGGCTTCACGGCACATTCAGCCAGATACTCATAAGTGCCGGCGATACGGATAAATTTGCTTTTCTCGGCCATCAAGTTGTCGCGGACAAAATGCAGTCGCAGGGACCTTTGATGGGTATAGCTTCAGCCTTGGAGACCTCAGCTAATGAAATAAATTTTGTAACGGCTTGTGACATCCCATATATAAATCTTTTCTTCGTCAGGAAAATGCTTGCCGAAGCGATAGATGTGGATATGGTTATTCCAGTCGGAAGTGATGGAAAGTATGAACCACTGTTTGCTGTGTACTGTAAAAGCGTGCTTGCTGCGATAAACGAAGTTTTGGCGTCAGGCAGGCGCAAAATTAGTGATGTGTTCAGCCTATGCAGGGTTAAATACATCGAGCTTGGCGATGCAGATTGGCTTGTGAACATCAACACAATGGCTGAATACGGAAAATATCGGGAAAAAATGTGATGGCACATGAAGGTTTATGGGAACAGCTCATTAAACTCGGTGGTCACGCAACTGCACGCAGAGCTATGTGCCGATTCATTAGTGACCAGAATCGTTATATTATTAACCTTTTGAACACCGAGTTTGTGGTTGATCTGTCGAATAGAGAGATATTTTCTATCCAGGCTCGATCGCAGCAAAAGCCGGCTGATTTTCTGCAGCAGCTTTGCCTTCTGGCGTATCTGATAAACGCTCAAGATTTACCGCTGTCTGATAAACTTGTCCGAGGAGAGGAGCTGCCGGGCGGGCAGTTTTTCTTTAGGGGTGTGCACAGTCTTCCTACCGAAAAATTAGAAAAAGCCTTTGGAGAGCACCCCGAAGCATTACACAGGATTGTTAAACAATTTGACGCTAAACCATGTGAATTCGGTGATGCTTCGATTCAGCTTTTTGTATTGCCTCGCATACCACTAATTGTGGTTATTTGGAAGGGCGACGAAGAGTTTGAACCAAGAGCATCAGTATTATTTGACCAAACTGCCGCTGCTCAAATACCGTTGGATGCCTTGTTAGCCGCTGTTAGCCTGACTGTTGATGCATTAGTGAAGATTACAGAGTAGACAATATAACTTCTGCGTTCACGAACTTGTCTTATAAGTTTGCGTATAAAGGTTTTAGACTGGTTAATAAAAAAACAAAATTTATAGAGTATTTGTTGACGGTGCTAAGTAAAAACATTAGGATAATACGTCCTCAAGTTTGCTTGATTCTATCGTGTTTAATTTAGGGACTTTATACGGCTAAGATAGTAAGCTGTTACTATATCTATAATGCAGGGGCTCAAAATAGCTATAGGCGGTAAAGGGGGTGTAGGCAAGACAACATTTTGCGCTGGTTTATCGCAGCTATTTGCTGAAAGTGGATTTGATGTTCTGGCTATTGATGCTGATCCAAATGCTAATCTTGCATTGGCTTTTGGTATTCCTTCCGAGCAGAATCCTATCCCGCTTATCAAGATGAAAGATTTGATCGCGGAGCGTACCGGTACAGGCAGGGATGCTGTAGGGACATATTTTAGATTGAATCCTAAAGTCAGCGATTTGCCGGAGAAGCACTGGCTCAATGTTACCTGCCCTGAGCGACCTGTGGTAAGCGAAGTCGAACCAAGTCGGCGGGGTGGATTAAAACTGCTGGTCTTAGGAGCTATTACCCAAGGCGGCGGCGGTTGTGCCTGCCCTGAGGGAGCGTTTTTGAAAGCATTGCTTACATATACGATATTACAACGGCAGGAACTAGTTGTGATTGATTTGGCTGCTGGCGTTGAATTCTTAGGCAGGGCAAGCGTTCAGGGTATAGACGTGCTGGTAGTAGTGGTTGAACCCGGCGGCAGAAGTATAGAAACAGCTAATAATATGGCAAAAATGGCCGTTGATTTAGGGATTAAAAACGTTGCAGCCGTCGGCAATAAAATTACTGACGCCGCTGAAATCGAGATAATAAAATCTCAACTGAAGAATATTACTCTGCTGGGAACTGCCTCATATAGCCGATCTGTGCAGCAAGCAGACCTCAAACGAACTCCGGTGATTAAAGCGGATGGAGAATTTATGCAGCAATTAAAAGAGGTGAAGGGTGCTCTAATAGATTTGATTTCAGTGAGCATAGCGACTAAAGACCCCGCCTAAAAGGTGGGGTTTGTTCTATGGAGAATAATATGGGTAAAGCCATAATGGTGATCGTCGAGAAATGTTTGGCGTGTAAAAGTTGCGAAATAGCATGTGCAGTGGCACATTCTGAGTCAAAGGTTATAGAAAAAGCAATAATGGAGGCGTCAAAACCCCGGAAAAGAGTGACAGTAGAGGCGGTGGGTGAAAACTCAGTACCCATGCAGTGCAGGCATTGCGAGGATGCACCATGTATTGCGGTTTGTCCGACAGCGGCGATACATCGAAGTCACGCCGGTGAGCCGGTACTGATTGATCAGGAAAAGTGTATCGGCTGCAAGTATTGCCTTATGGTTTGTCCCTTCGGTGTTATCGATGTTTCCAATGACGGTAAGGTTATGATCAAGTGTGACCTTTGCTTTGAGCGAGCCAAGATGGGTGAAGAACCGGCTTGTGTTGAAGCTTGTCCTACCAAGGCGATTGTTTTAGTCGATGAAAAAGACCTGGCGACAGGCAGGCGAAAGCGAGCTGCCGAGGAGTTGGTAACATCATCTGAGCAAGCTAAAAAAAGAAAGAAGCGATAAGAGAATATTAAGATGATTACTGTGACTGTATGTGTCGGCAGCTCGTGCCACATCAAGGGTGCACGCGATTTAATAAACAGTTTCCATGATTTTCTGACCAAAGAGAATCTTGGGGATAAAGTTGAGTTGAAAGGTTCTTTTTGTATGGAGCGATGCGGTGAGGGTATCAATTGGAAGATCAACGATGAGATTTTAACCAGCCCTAATGTAGAGCAAGGCTCAGAAGTATTCCAAAAAAAAATTATGGAGCTTCTAAAGGAAGAAGCACCTGATGGTCCTTTTTTAACAGAAACACCGCAATAAATTGCGTAAAGAGAATCCCAAGTGAAACTGGGAGTTAAATATTTAGACCCACGTTTTACGTGGGGTTTCTTCAGAGGAAATTTGCTATGGAGCTTCCCAAACCCGCTACCGGTGGAGCGCACACTAGCGCCATATTACAGCACACTCCAAATGGAGTTCTGCTGGTGGATAGAGAAACGTGTATACGTTTTGTTAATCCAGCTTTTCGCACAATGTTTCGCTGTACCGATGACAAGCTTATGGGCCGACCGGCTAAAGAGTTTGTCCACTCCGACTGTTTCGAGCGTGCCATCGCCGCGGGTGGAAGGCTGTTGGTCAAAGAAAGTATCCCTGAGCATGAGGTCAGTTTCCGAGTGGGCATTTTCCCTATCGAGGGCGAGGACCTTTACTGCGGCATCTTCATTGATATATCAGAAGAAGAAAAGGCCAGAAAGGACTTTCTTGATCTGAAGGCGCAGACCCTCAAACGTGCACAGGAGGTAATCTCACGACAAATGCAGACGGCACAAGAAATAGCAAGACTTCTGGGTGAAACAACAGCGGAGACCAAAGTGCTTCTTATGAAACTTATATCCCTCTATCAGGAAGAAGAATAGTAATGAAGTTATTTTACGAGTGGGGCACAAAACAGCTCCAAAAACATGGTGAAGAGCTTTGCGGTGACAATGTGGCAGTTGCCCGTCACGCAGATTATGTCACGCTTGCCCTTGCTGATGGACTGGGAAGCGGAGTTAAGGCCAATATTCTGTCTATCCTGACTACACGGATTGTTATGCACCTGATGGAGAACGAGCTGCCGCTAAGCGAAGTTGTAGAGACGTTAGGTAAGACACTGCCGGTATGTGACGTCCGAAAGCTTGCATATAGTACATTTGCGATTGGACAGTTTTTCCGCGATGGACGGGCGCGCGTAGTGGAGTTTGACACGCCGCTGGTTATCCTTTTACGGCAGCGAAAATCCGTACCTGTGCCCTTTGAGGAGCGTCAGGTCGAAGGAAAGACAATTCGCGAATCAGAATTACAACTAAAAATGGGCGACTGGATCATTTTTGTTTCTGATGGTGTGGTAAATGCCGGCATAGGGGGCCGCTACCCTCTTGGATGGGGCTTGGACAAAATAGCTCGGTTTCTTGAAGAACACAGTCACCCGGACCTGTCTGCGCAGGAGCTTGCCGAAAAATTGGGTCAGGCTGTTGAGGATTTATATTGTAACGAGCCGGGGGATGATGTCAGCATAGCAGTAATAAAAGCCCGCCACAAGCTCGTGGCCACTATTTTAACGGGGCCTCCTGCAGATAGGGACACTGACGAGGCGGTGGTTACCATGTTCAAACAACATCCTGGCCTTTTGGCGGTTTGTGGAGGAACTACTGCAAAAATTGTTGCCCGTTATTTATGCGGTAACTTACTGGAGGTTGACCTTGCTACGATGAAACCTGATGTTCCTCCATTGGCCAGAATGGAAGGTATTGATCTGACGACTGAAGGAATCCTTACTCTTACCAGGACTAATGACCTGCTCCAATCGGGTGCTGACAAAGAAAAAGTAAAGTTCAATACAGATGGCGCCTCAGCGTTAGTCCGCATGTGTTTGGATGTTGATCATATTCATTTCATTGTGGGCCTGAGCGTCAATCCTGCCCATCAAAATCCAGACCTGCCTCGACAACTTGGCATGAAGCTGGCTGTGGTGCGGGAAATTGCCGATGAGCTTCGCGATAGAGGTAAGGAAGTGACTATTGAGACAGTTTAGACGAAGATTAAAAATTAAAATGCAAAATGCAAAGTTAAAGAAGCCTGCCTTCGCCGAAACGCTATGTGCAGGCAGGTCGTCCCGACTTATCGGGATTCCACAATTTTGATTTTTTATTTTTGATGTTTAATTTCGTTTTATGGCAGATGAAGATAAGCTTATAGAACAAATAATCAGCCGCTACGATGGGGATGCCGGGATGCTCATACCCATGATGCAGGACCTGCAGTCTGAATGTGGCTATCTTCCACAGGACCATCTGCGCTCTCTGGCCAAGCGGCTTGAGGTGCCGCTAAGTCGTTTGTATGCTGTAGCGACATTTTATGCATCGTTTCGACTCGCGCCGAAAGGTGCTCACGATGTAACGCTGTGCATGGGTACGGTCTGTTTTCTCAAAGGTGCAGGGGCTATCTCTGAGGCCATCTGCAAGGAATTCCGGGTTGAGCCAGGCGGCACAACTCGCGATCGCCTGTTTACATTCCAGGCTGTTAATTGTGTAGGGGCTTGCGCAGTAGCGCCGGTGATGTTGGTAGATGGCAAATACTATAACGGTGTCACTCCGGCAGCGGCTCTCGAAATTCTTTATGGACTTGCAAAGAGAAAGGTGCCTATTGAGAAGGAGTGAAATATGACACTACTTGGCCACAGCCGTCTTGGCAGCATTGCTGAGCTGGAGCGTATGCGAGAGGAGCTGCTGAGCTTGCGTCCCGCCTCGGCAAAGTCAGTACATGTCTGTACTGGTCCAGGCTGTGCGGCGAAGGGAGCAGTCAGGTTATACGAGCTTTTCTGCATGGCTGTGAAGAATGCTGGCGCGGATGTGGAAATCCAGGCCAAAGGCGTTGGCTGTCACGGACTATGCGAGTGTGGTCCAATTGTTCTCATCCAGCCTGGTGACATTTTCTATCAGCGGGTTGAAGAGCCTGATGTCGCTGAGATCTTTAGAGAAACAATACTGGGTGGGCGGCTGGTCGATCGCCTTCTTTACCAAAATCCTTCGACAGGCCAGAAGGCATATACTGTGGATGAAATACCTTTCTACAAGGTCCAGCAGCGTATTGCATTAGCCCACAATGGACTAATCGACCCAACTAAAATCACTGATTACATAGCGCAGGGAGGATACAGCGCTCTTGCAAAGGTTTTATCCTCGATGACGCCCGAAGAAGTTATTTCGGAAGTGGAAATAGCCGGATTGAGGGGTCGTGGCGGTGGGGGATTTCCAACCGCACGAAAATGGCGCTCCTGCCGCCAGGCTGAGGCTTCGCCAAAGTATGTTATCTGCAATGGTGATGAGGGTGACCCTGGGGCTTTCATGGACCGTGCGATAATGGAAGGAAATCCTCATTCTGTTATCGAGGGCATACTCATCGGGGCATACGCCATCGCCTCGGAGCAGGGATACATCTACGTCCGAAATGAATATCCGCTTTCGGTGGAACGCCTGAAAGAGGCGATTGAGCAAGCCAGGGAATTAGGGCTTCTCGGAAAGAACATTCTGGGTACTTCGTTTTCTTTTAATATCCGGATTAACCGCGGTGGCGGGGCGTTTGTCTGCGGTGAGTCCACCGCGCTGATGGCATCACT
The DNA here is from genome assembly GCA_964593945.1 of uncultured Pirellulales bacterium. Taxonomy (GTDB): domain Bacteria; phylum Planctomycetota; class Phycisphaerae; order Sedimentisphaerales; family Anaerobacaceae; genus CAZRMQ01. The sequence continues at coordinate 11,604 of CAZQKO010000047.1, forward strand.
GGAAGGCCGTCCCGGTGAACCCAGGGCTAAATATGTCCATACTGTGGAAAGCGGGCTTTGGGAAAAGCCTACCAACCTGAACAACGTAGAAACGTGGGCCAATGTTGCCCATATCATAAACCGAGGCGGCAAATGGTTTGCCGGTATCGGGACGGAAAAGTCCAAAGGAACCAAGGTGTTCAGCCTGGTCGGAAAGATAAGAAATAGCGGCCTTGTCGAGGTTCCTATGGGGATCTCACTTAGACGTATTGTGGACGAAATTGGTGGTGGCGTGCCAAACGGCAAAAGGTTTAAGGCGGTGCAGACTGGGGGTCCGTCCGGTGGCTGCATACCTGCTGAGCACCTCGATGCACGCGTGGACTTTGACGAGCTGACAAAGCTTGGTTCCATGATGGGCTCCGGCGGGATGATAGTAATGGACGAGGATACCTGCATGGTCAACGTCGCGAAGTACTTTACCAATTTTCTCCAGAAGGAATCCTGCGGCAAATGTACTACCTGCCGGGAGGCCTTGGCCCAGATGATGTACATTCTTGATCGCATAACCAAAGGCCAGGGCGAGGTTGGCGATGTTGAAGAGCTTGGAAATCTGGCGGTGCTTTTGGAAGGAACAGCATTGTGTGCTCTGGGTAAAACAGCCGCAAATCCTGTTATGTCAACAATACGCTATTTCCGTGATGAATACGATGCGCATATTTTAGATAAGCGCTGCCCGGCAAAAGAATGTCGAGGCTTGTTCCGTTACGAGATTGATCCGGAGGCCTGCAAGGCCTGTGGTATTTGTCTGAAGAACTGCCCGGCTGATGCGATTACGGGAGGAAAGAAGGTACCACATGTAATTGACCAGGACAAGTGTACGCTCTGTGGTATCTGCTGGGAAAAATGTCCCTTCACCGCGGTATTAAAAGTTTGATACGAAAAAATCAAGAATAAAAATGTACAATGCAAAATTAAGGATGTCATTGCCGTAAAACGGCAATTCCAGAGTTTTGATATTTGATTTTTAATATTTTATATTTGTTGAAAGGTCATCGGTGCCTATAGTAACTATAGACGGATGTAGGGTTGAGGTTGAAAAAGACGCGACGATTCTCGACGCTGCTAAAAGGGCCAGCATCTGGATACCGACTCTTTGTTACCACGAGGCTATTTCGTGCGATGCATCGTGTAGGCTCTGCATGGTGGAGCTGGACCGAGGTGAATGGAGGCAATTAGTGACAGCCTGTAATTACCCAGTACGCAGGGATATTGTCGTGTATGTTGAAAGCGACCGGGCCAAACAGGCCCGGCAGGGTGTAATGGAGCTTTTGCTCGCAAGGGCGCCGGAAAGCCAGGAATTAAAGGCTTTAGCCGAGCGTATGGGTGTTATGAAAACGCATTACCCTACGGTTACGGAGAGTCAGCGAAATTGTATCTTATGCGGCTTATGCGTTCGTGTATGTGAGCAGATAATTGGGCGGTCGGCAATTAGTTTTGCCGGACGCGGAGTGGAACGGATAGTAGCGGCACCGTTTAGACAGCCATCTGAAGATTGTATCGGCTGTGGAGCCTGTGCCGCTGTTTGCCCGGTTGGAACCATAAAAATAAGGATTCATCCGGATACGCAGGAAGTGGAGATTTCTCCGTTCAAATCGCGAGTGAAACTGCTTGTCTGTCAGGAGTGTGGAACACCCATTGTGAGTACACAGGTAAGTGAGCAGCTCCTGAGTCAAGGTAAAGTTAATTGGGAAGAATTCCGTGAACTGTTGCAGCTTTGCCCAAAATGCAGAAGATCAAAAGCTGCTGCACGGCTTAGAGCAGCATCAGTCTGTAAAAAACAGTAATGGTATCGTAAGCTGAATTGTACATGACGAAGGAGTTGCGGCTCTACTTGAAAGATTGGATGAGATTTGATACAAATTAATTTTTCTGTTTAACTGAACTGATTAATGAGGAATTGTTTATGGACCCAAAAGAGCGTAGTAATGACAAAGCATCCCAGCAAATGATGAAACATATAGCAGATAATGGATTCGAAAGTGCCTGGGATAGACTTGAGAAACAAGAACCTCAATGCGGTTTCGGCAAGCTTGGGATATGCTGCCGAAATTGTTCAATGGGCCCCTGCCGAATTGACCCATTTGAGGAAGGTCCGCAGGCAGGTGTGTGTGGCGCCACCGCTGATACTATTGCGGCCAGGAACCTGCTGCGGATGATTGCCGCGGGAGCCGCTGCGCATTCCGATCACGGCAGGGACATCGCGCATACGTTCAAAATGGCGGTTGAGAATGAAAATTGCGATTATATGATCAAGGATGAGCTGAAGTTGAGAGAAGTCGCGGCCAGATTCGGCATCGCTGTTGAAGGCAGGGATACGAAAGAAATCGGAAGCGACCTGGCTGACGCCGTGCTGGCTGAATTCGGAAAGTCGGACGGAACACTCGTTGGCGTCGCGGCTTATGCGCCACCGGCCAGGCAGAAAGTCTGGGAGCAGTTTGGCGTAACACCTCGTGCGGTGGACCGTGAAATTGTTGAGATTATGCACCGAACACATATAGGTGTTGGTTCAGATTACAAGAATCTCATGAAGCAGGGTATTCGAGCGTCTTTGTCCGACGGATGGGGCGGCTCACTTATCGCCACAGAGCTTTCGGATATTTTGTTTGGCAGTCCCTGGCCAATTCGATTCGGGGCAAATCTGGGCGTACTTGACGCCAAGCAGGTAAATATAGTTGTGCACGGTCACGAGCCGACCTTGTCGGATATTATCGTGGCAGTTTCGCAAGAACCCGAACTTCTGAATTTGGCCAAGGATAAAGGTGCCCAGGGCATCAACCTTGCCGGCATGTGCTGCACAGCTAATGAGATACTGATGCGTCACGGGATACCGGTTGCCGGCAATTTCCTGCAGCAGGAGTTAGCGGTGATGACCGGCGTGGTGGAGGTTATGCTGGTGGATGTACAGTGCATTATGCCTGCGCTGGGTTCGTTGTCCGGCTGCTTCCATACTAAGCTGATAACCACTTCGCCCAAGTGTAAAATTGCAGGAGCAGAACACATTGAATTCCACGAGGACAGGGCAGCGGAGATTGCGCGGCAAATTATCAAAATCGCCATTGAGAATTTTCCAAATAGAAAAGGCAAGGCTAAGATTCCGAAGGAAAAGGAGCGCGGAATTGCCGGCTTTACTACGGAAAATATCTTTTACCATCTTGGCGGCCGATTTCGTGCCAGCTACCGCCCATTAAATGACAATGTTATCAACGGGCGAATCCGCGGCGCAGCCGGAGTGGTGGGCTGCAATAATCCGAAGCAAGTGCACGATTACGGTCACGTTACCATGATCAAAGAACTTATCAAGAACGATGTTTTAGTGGTGAGCACGGGTTGCAGCGCGATTGCAGCAGGCAAAGCAGGCCTGATGAGACCGGAAGCAGCCGCCAAATACTGCGGTAAAGGCCTTGCCGAGGTTTGCGAGACGGTGGGTATACCGCCGGTGCTTCACGTTGGTTCCTGCGTGGATAACAGCAGGATTTTGACGATTTTGTCGAACGTGGTTGCTGAAGGTGGACTTGGCGAAGATATTTCAGATTTGCCGGTTGCCGGTGCAGCACCCGAATGGATGTCCGAAAAGGCTGTTTCAATCGGGATGTATTTTGTTGCTTCAGGCGTTTTTACCGTTATAGCTGAGCCGCTACCTGTTCTTGGTGCTCCGAATTTGACGCGTTATTTGACCGACGAAATTGAAAATGATGTAGGCGGCAAATGGGCCTTTGAGCGAGACCCAATCAAGGCCGCTCGTTTGATGATTGAGCATATCGAGAGCAAACGCGATGCTCTGGGGATAAACGTAGAGAAAGAGCGAAAACTATACGGTATGGAGGACCGAAGAGCTTTAGCAATAGAATGAGTTGATTAGCACTACAGCGCAACATATTCATAAATTATGCGGTACACAAGATTTCAACTG
>CAZQKO010000048.1:0-15251 GCA_964593945.1 uncultured Pirellulales bacterium
GATTCTAATATTCTCAGCTTGATGGGCTTTTTATGTTAATTTTCTTCTTTGAGCTTCTTGACTTCCTCCCGTAATTTTGCATTTTCATCTATTACGGTAGCTAAGACATCATCAACCTGGTCTTTAACGTTTTTTTGCAATTGCTTTTCCAAGGCCTCTTTTTGCTTCAGGCATTTTGCCAACTGTTCCTTTTGCTGCTGCATTTGCTTGTCGTACTGTTTTTTTAGCTGCTCGATTTTCTCGTCACGCTGCTTCAATCCTTTTTTCAGCTGGATGTTTTCAGCAGCTATGGCTCTGCTCTTTTTCTCACTTGGCAGCTCTTGTTCCTGACAGCCTGCACAGATCACAATAGCTATGCATATTGCTAAAAAAAATGCCTTAAGGATTTGTTTCTTCATCTCGCTATCCTTTCTCTTTTATTTAGTCTCCAGTTTTACTGGGGTTATTATTTGTTACTCAAAAAGCACTTTCAATTTTTCTTTATCAGCCGGGTCGATTTGCTCCTGGGCTGTCCATACCGCAAGGTCAAGGCTCTTCCTACAGGGACAATCTTTGCCGGTAAGCTTATATTCGCCTGCAAAAACAGCCTGTAAAAGTTTCAGACAATTATCTGTTGCTGTTCCGAGATTAGCAATTATTTCCTTCAAAAGGGACTGTTTGCTCTTTTTGCTGTCATGTAGCTGCCAGCAGTCATAATCGCTGACTAAGGCGATTAGAGCATAGCAGATTTGTGCTTCTCTTGCCAGTTTTGCTTCCGGCATAGCGGTCATGCCAATCAAGTCACCGCCCCAGGTACGGTGCATAAGCGATTCAGCCCGTGTGGAAAATTGCGGCCCTTCCATACATACGTATGTCCCCTTTGGGTGCGCCGTTATACCGTTTTGTTTTGCGGCATCTATAAGTATCTCACGAACCCGCGGGCAAGCCGGCTCAGTCATCTCGCAGTGGACAGCGGCGAAACCGCCGAAGAAACTGCTTGTACGCTTGAATGTCTTATCAATAAACTGGTCAACGATAACCAGATTGCCGGGTGCTATCTCGGCTTGAAGTGTACCTACCGCTCCGCTGCTTATAACTACACGAACGCCGAGCGTCTTCAAGGCGTATATATTAGCTGCAAACGGAACTTCGCTTGGCGACAGTTTGTGTCCCTGGCCGTGACGATTTAAGAACGCAATTTGCCTTTTGCTGAGATTGCCGACCATAACGGATGTGCTTGGCCTGCCATAAGGCGTCTCAACATCGTGAAATTTTACATTTGTTAGCTGCTTAGCCAGGGCATCGCCCAGTCCTGTGCCGCCTATTACACCTATCAATTCATCTGCCATAGTTTTTAGACTCCTTTGCTTCAATTGGCACCCTTCGACTTGGATTCCCGCAGAGCGGGGTCCCTCGCTCAGGGCAGGACTATAGTAATTCGTTTTCCGGCCATTTACAAATTTTTTTGCCGACAAGTTTTAAAAATTACCCATTGATGTCAAAATATCTTGAACAAAATATCACCAGGAGAATATAGTATTCACATTGCTTTGTAGGAAACACAGTATATGTCATTTCGAGCGAGCCGAGAGGCGAGTCGAGAAATCTGCTTTTTTAATAGATTTCTCCACTTCGCGTCCCTTAGGGACGCTTCGGTCGAAATGACTTATCATCAATTCTACAGAGCATGTTCACATTAGATTCAATCAGCTTTTTTGGAGAACGGATTTTATGGACTTAATAGTCACAGTAAAAAAGATTAAAGGACACTGCCCGACATTTAAGGTAGGGGACTCTTTTACCCTTAAGGCGTGTTATCAGCTGGTAAGTGACATTCCTGTATGTATGCACGCCTTGGCGGCCTTAATGCCGTTTTACAACGCTTTGCGCGTTTCCGAGCCTGCGCAATGGGGCCTTGACGGCAAAGAAGATAAAAGCAAAGCATACATTCAATGCCCCGACCCCTTCGACTGCACAGACGGCGGAACTGTAATCTTTGAGATAAGCAAAGTCGGATAGACACGGCCATCCCCAAGCTCGGACTTCGCTTTGCTGGAGTCCTACGCTTGGGGATGGCTTTGTCCTTGACTAAACATGTACCCATCTTTTGCGGACTCGTGCTTCGCAGAGTAGCATAGGACGAACCATCAAAGTCTCAGATCGAGTCAATGGAGTGCTCGTCTCTGAATTACGTTCGTCAGGACGAAAAGACAGGCGACTACAATCAGTGCTGCTGTTCCCACTGCACCTACGATAATTCCGTCAAGATTACACTGCGCCCATTGCCACCGCTCGGCCAAGTTGCGTGCAAAAGTTCCCCAACTGATAACAGCTATGCTTACTCCTATTGATACAAGACCCTGCCACAGACCAAGCCTGACTCTCATCAAAGACAGAATAAACAATCCTAAAATCCCGCCGCCGAAGATTCCGGAAATTTGCCACCAAACATCCAGCGCGCTGCGTGCTCGAATCATCAAAACGGCAAATCCTATTCCGAGCAGTCCCCATACCACCGTTGCCAGACGCAGATATAATACGCTGGCCCGCTCTCCGATTTTGGGATTAAAATATCGCTTATGGAAGTCCAGTAACAAAACGGTGGCTGAGCAATTCAAGGCCGAATCCACCGTGCTCATTGCAGCAGCTATAATAGCAGCGATAATTAATCCTTTCAGACCTGCCGGCACCTTTGTCGCGATAAAATAAGGGAAAACCTCATCACCTCTGGTTATGCCTGCTTGTGTCAATTCACCGCTTTTAGAGTAAAAGGCAAAAAGGGCTGTCCCGATATAAAGAAAAACCGCCGTCAGGGGAATATATATCAGCATCGCTATCCAGATTGAGCGTTTCGCCTGGCGCTCTGTGGGAACCGAGGAATATTTCTGCACGTAGTTTTGGTCCGCCAACAAATTCCGCAGATTCTCAGTGATTCCATAGATAATCATCACCCATATCGTTCTGGAAGATAGTGACAAATCCCAGCTACCGAAACTAAACTTGTTTGCCTGAAAAGCTGCTCGTATTAAATAATCCGGTCCGGCAAAAACATTTATAGACAGACTAACAGCGCAAAAGAGAATACCGGCAATCATAATCGCTGATTGTATGACATCCGTCCAAATCACCGCCTCCATCCCGCCAAGCAGTGTATAAATAATAGTAACGAGGCCGATGACTATAATCACGATACAAATGTTCCAGGGAACAAATGTGCTCAGCAGCAGGCTGACTAAGTAAAGAATTACCGCGATGCGTCCAACCATATACAGCAGGAACGATAGCGCAGCGTACACTCGTCCCCAGGCCCCGAGTCTGTCCTCCAGGAAGGCATAAACAGAAATCAATTGCTTTTTTCGATAATATGGCACGGCGTATTTGCAAACCAGCCAGGCCACCGGAAAGATGCAAAGCGAGAAAATGATAGGATGCCAGTTGGAATCGAAGGCCTTACCCGGCGTGGCGATATAGGAAATGCTGCTGGTATAAGCGCTCATCACGGCCAGTCCAGCCGCCCAGGCAGGAATTGAACGACCGGCGACCATAAACTTGTCTGCTGTCCGGCACCTGCGGCAGTAGTAAACTCCCATTACAATCAGAACACAGCAATAGAAAAAGAGGATGCCAATATCAACCGCGCTAAGACTTGACAACATAATTTTTTAACGTATTTAATCTTGCTCTATCTTTTTTATGTAATTCCCAGTTTTTTTATGTACTGCCGAATCCTCTTATGCTCCGCTCGGCGAAAACGATGAAACGGTTCAGCCAGGAAATCGCTGCAAATACCCATACATGAAAGCGCACACTTTAGCCCCTTTAGATAGCTCGACTCAAACCGGCCCACATTGTAGATGTTGTTACTAAGCTGCATTACCTTTTTATGCAGGGACTGGACCTTTGACAAATCTTTCGAATACGCTGCATTGTAGAGGTCCACATAAAGCTTAGGAACAAGGTTGGCCCCTCCACACACGCCTCCGTGCCCACCTAACAAAACCACCTCAGCCAGCAGCTCCTCCTGGCCCATAAGGAGTGAAAAGTCCGGGTGGTCTTTAAGCAGGTCCTGAAGCTGACGAAAATAAATCATGTTGCCGGAGCTGTCCTTAATACCTGCAACGCCTGGAAAGTCAGCCGCAGCCCGTATGGTCTGCGGCTCGAAAACCAGCTTGGTATAGCTTGGCATATTGTATAGAAACAACGGCAGCGGCAGATCAGGCGTCAGGTGCTTGAGATACTCGCGCAATTCCGCTTGCCCTGCGGGAAAGTAATATGGCGGCGCCAGCACGACAGCCTGCGCACCAGCTTCTTTTGCTTTGCAAGCGATGTTTACTGACTCCACAAAGGATGTATCAGTTATGCCAACCAACACCGGTACCCGTCCCTTAACCTGGCCACAAGTACGTTCAATAAGTTCATACCGCAGCCGGTAGCTAAGACTCGGCGCCTCACCGGTTGTCCCTAAGATAAATAAACCGTGAACACCGCCGGCAAGGATATGCTCAATAAGCCGCTCCAGGCCCGCTACATCGAGCGTATCACGGTCCAAAAGCGGAGTAATCATAGGTGGAATGATACCACGCAGCGGCCTTGATAATACACACGAGCTTGATTCCATCTTTATAAGTTTATTATTCTGCTATTAAACTGGCTCTACAACCTTAGTATAATTGTTTTTATGAGCTTATCGCAAGATATAAAGTGCAAAGCGCTGGAGTTAGGTTTCGATTTGATCGGCATAACTGACGCTTGTCCAATAGATGATGAGCAGACCGAATTGTTTGCTGGCTGGCTAAAGTCCGGCTTTGCCGGCCAGATGAGCTATCTGCAGAGAAATCTCCAGATGCGAATCAATCCAGCCAAACTCCTGGAAAATGCACAATCTGTAATTGTAGTCGGCCTAAACTATAAACCACCAAAACACTCACCGTCATTGCGAGCATCCCCAAGGGATGCGCGGCAATCTCATCACGGCAATTTTGAGATTGCTTCGCCCACCTCCGGTGGACTCGCAATGACAGTACCAACAGGCAAAGTAGCGAGCTACGCACAATATGAAGATTATCACACATTTATTAAGGAACAGTTACGCAATCTCATCAACTTTATGAAAACCGTCGCTGGTACAAATAATAAATTTAAAATCTGTGTAGACTCGACACCGTTGGCTGAGAGGTCATTGGCTGCCAGGGCCGGTCTTGGCTTTATTGGCAAGAATCATATGTTAATAAATCCTACACTGGGACCTCAGATATTTTTAGGAGAAATTATCACCAACCTCGAACTTAAACCGTTAAACGGGGGTGGCAGCCTCAAAGCCTGCCCTGAGCAATGTCGAAGGGCTGAAGGCTTTGGGGATGGCCATCGCCAAGCTGCGCTTGACGCTGCCACCCATCGTCAGACGTTAAACGCAACCGATACGAGTCGCGCAACCGTTAGACGAAACACGCAACCTGCGGCTTCCTGCGGTTCCTGCTCCAAGTGCATCGCTGCTTGTCCAACCGGAGCATTACAAGAAGACGGCCGATTTGACGCTACCAGGTGTATCAATTATTTGACAATCGAATATAAAGGTCAAATACCTGCCGATTTGGCTGAAAAGATAGGTGACCGGCTATTCGGCTGTGACGAATGTATCCTCGCCTGTCCCTATCAGCAAAATGCGCCGGCTTGCAAAAATACGCGGTTCAAATTCTATGACGACAGAGCTGAACTTGACTTGCAGGAGATTTTGGAATTGACAGATGAGCAGTTCCAAAAGCGATTTGCCGATTCGGTGATTAAACGTTTGGGCCTTACAGGCTTGCAAAGAAACGCCAGAATCTGCCTTGCAAATGTTTAAGTTTTTATTGACACCTGTAAAACTAATATTATAGAAAATCGTAACGACTTGTCACTCCTGCGAAAGCAGGAGTCCAGAAAATGCCAGTAAAATAGCTGGATTCCCGTTTTCACGGGAATGACATTGTTACTCTATACTTCTTGTGATTTATCATTATTTATACAGGGATCAATAGCCCCGCACCAATTGAACCTACAATAAGGTTTCAAACCTAATATGAGAATAGGCTTTACGCCAAAGGACAATTGGTGCTGGGTTCTTTAAATAAACCAAGATACAATTCTCAACATAAGACGGTTCTTTAAGCCGTAGGCGTAAGAGCTTGCGCGCAATGTTGCCTTAATTGCCTTGGCAGTATCAGTGCCACTTGTCTGCGGCAGAATAGTATTGGAGATATTCTCGGTTTCGTTAATTTCGTATTCGTAGCCTCTTATTATCGCAGCCGGAATGCCGGCTCCCGTCTGGCCGAATACAAGCGTTGCAGCGGCTGTCAGCTCGTAAGCAACCAGGTCTATGCCTCCGAACTTGGCTCTGCCATGGAGGTCTTTTTGGCCGAACATTCTCGACATCGGCCCAATGCCGGACGAGCCTATCGCAAAATCCATTGTGCCGAACGGTATTATCTCGGTATCAGCCAGTATGACAGCCAATTTTTTACCGGTCAGTTTTTGGATTTGCTCTCTTATTTTTCGAGCCTGTTCGTCCGGGTCTTCCGGCATCAGGCTGAGTATTCCAGCCGGGTGGTTTGAGCCGTCGATACCCGCATCGCATGTGTGGATTCGACCATCCCTGCCTTTGGTTATACATAAAGCCTGCTCATGGTCGATTAGCTCTTTGCCGGTCTCGGCATCGTCACAGGTTCGCATAATGTGCCGCTCAAGGACGCCCTTGAGCGGAATAATCGCCAGGATTTTATGGCCTTCATCGAAAATCATTTGCAGCCACTTAGCATCTTTGCCGGTCTTTGCCGATATAGCCAAAGCCTTTTTGCCGGGCGTCACTTCGTTGAATTTTCTAAGTCGTCCGGTAGCCTTGGATATAACCTTACTTGTCAGGACGATAATATCTTTCTCTTGCAGACCGCCGATTTCTTCTTTGCTGGCCTTGATGATTATCTCAGCAAGATTATCGCCTTCTTTTATTTCCGGTATCGTCTGCAATCCGAAAACTTCGATTCTTTTCATAGACTATCCTTTGACAATTGAAAGTTCCCTCCACGAATTCTCTGTCAAGCCGATAAGTCGGACATTGTCACCGAAACGCTTTATATCAACATAGTGCAAACCGACAGCTTTCGTCAACTCAGTCATTGATTCGGCTAAACTGGCACTACCCTGTGAGCCGAGTATCTTCGGTGCGATGTAAACGATAATTTCATCGGCTAATTGCTCTTTCAGGAACGAAGCCAATACCGTTGGTCCACCCTCGACAAGTAATTGACTAACGCCGCGTCTGCTCAATTCATCAAGCAAGGATTTTATGTTGCATTTATCTTGTGAAGCCGGAACAGCTATTATTTCAGCTTCCTTTTTTGTAATTTTATCTGCTACCTCCGGATTTGCCAGAACGGTTCCCTCACCGGTTACGATGAGCACAGGAGTCTTTTTCGCTGTAGCCAGCAGCCTGCAATCCAAGGGGATTCTCAAAGTGCTATCCAATACGATTCTGATGGGCTTCTTACCTTTGCTCGGTCTGGCTGTCAACAGCGGGTCATCGGCAATTACCGTATTGATACCAACCAGGATGCCTCCTGCTCGCCGACGCAATTTGTGCGCATCCTTTCTGCTTTGTTCATTCGAAATCCACCGCGGTTCGTGACCAGTGGCTGCATAAGCGAGTTTGCCGTCGATAGTTTGTGCCCATTTGAGTGTCACCCAGCATTTGCCGGTGGTTGCAAACTTGAAAAACGGCGCATTTAAGAGATGCGCTTCGGTTTCACAGAAGCCGATCTGCACTTCAATTCCAGCACGGCGTAACTGCTCAACGCCTCTGCCGTTAGAGTGTTCAGACGGGTCTATCGTAGCGACAACAATCTTTGCCAAGCCGGCGGCAATTATCGCATCTGTGCAAGGCGGAGTCTTTCCGTAGTGGCAGCACGGCTCCAGCGTAACATACATCGTCGCTCCCTGCGGACTGTCACCGTGCTTTTTGCAATCCTCAAGGGCGTTTATCTCTGCGTGAGGTCCGCCGAATTTCTTGTGCCAGCCCCTGCCGATAATTCGGCTGTTCTTTACGATGACGGCTCCAACCGCAGGGTTCGGCTCAACGTGGGCTACTCCTTTGGCCGCCAACTTCAGCGCACGTCGCATAAACTGTATGCTGGTCTGTTCCGTCGTTTTATTTCTCTTTCTGTAATAATTCTTTTGTTTTACTTATTCAAAATCACATTTTCTAAATTTTTTATTGCTTTTTCTAAATTTTTCTTTGCTTCTTTTAAAAAGTCTTCGGACTTCTTTATCTCCAATAAAAGCGAAGGTACCCGTGTTTTCTGCAAATGATTGCCAATTTTTTCCAATTCATTTTTTTGATTTCTGTCATAGAGAATTGAGTCATCACCGGCTATAATCTTCCTTACATGCTTACATAGTATTCGATATTCTCCAGCACGGCAGGAGCAAAAAAAAGATATTTTATTGTCTTCAAGGTAACATCTGACAACATATGGGGTGTCGGAAGAACTACTTCTTGCTAATATCTCAAAAGGTTTTATTGTCCCCATAAATCAACTTTCTCTCTCTGACTGAGGTTTTTCTGAATGAGTTTAAGAAATTCATTCTCGTCAATTACCTCGATTTGTAACTGTCGTGCTTTCTCCAGTTTCGAACCTGCGTCCTTGCCCGCAAGCACAAAACTAGTCTTTTTGCTGACCGACGAACTGACCTTCCCACTATTATCTTTTATCAATTGCTCAATTTGCTGGCGAGTGAAATTCTCCAATATGCCCGTAACAACAACGGTCTTTCCCACAAGAACATCGGACGTTTTGGCATTGGTCGGTTCAGGATTGACATCAGCCTTGAGCATTTCTTTAATAACATTGAGATTTTCAGGATTGTGAAAATAATTGTAGATGCTTTGAGGTATTACGGGGTCAGTCTTCTTCGACAATATATTTTTGAGTTCTTCAAATGAGGCACCGCAAAACTTTTCGATAGAACCAAATTCTTTAGCCAAAAACTTAGATCGTTTTGTGCCAACATGCTTAATGCCAAATTTTTTAATTCTTTCCCAGAGGGGCTGGGTTTTATTCTTTTCGATGATATCTTGGATGTGTTCTTCATTTTCCGGGTTTTTCAAAAAGTCATAAATCGTTTTAGGTATAACAGGATCATCCACAACTGTTAACGCTTTTCTAAGCTCTTTTAATGTTGCATTTCTTAGTTTGTCGAGCGAACCAAAATGCTCAGCTAAATCCTGCGCTGTCTGGCCACCGATGTGACGGATGCCTAAAGCCGCAATGAGCCGCCACAGAGGCCGCGTTTTGCTCTCTTTTATCGCCTCAATAACGTTATTGGCGCTCTTCTCAGCCATCCGTTCCAGAGCCAACAGGTCGGGTTTTTGTAATTTATAAAGGTCACTGAAATTTTTAACCAAGCCTGATTCCACCAACTGCTCGATTAGAGATGGTCCGAGATGCTCGATATCCATCTGGTCTCTGCCGGCAAAGTAACGCAATCGTTCTTTCAACTGGCCCAGACAATCCGGATTGACACATCGGATATAAACACCATCCTTATCCTTGACAACCTTAGAGTTACAAATTGGACATGTTGGCGGTATTTCAAAAGGTTCTGCCTTCGCGGTTCTTAGTTCTTTCTTCACCTCTATCACTTGGGGGATTATCTCGCCGGCCTTTTCAATCAACACAGTGTCACCGCAGCGGGCATCCAGCCGACGCAATTCATCGAAATTATGCAGGCTCGCTCTTTTAACGGTAGTACCAGCCAATAACACCGGCGTCAAATTAGCCACGGGCGTTAAAATCCCGCTCTTACCTACCTGGACATCGATTGATTCAATGACAGTCTGTGCGCGTTCAGCCGGGAATTTATAGGAAATGCACCAGCGCGGCGCTCGGCCGGTTGCCCCGAGGATGTCACGCTGGTCTAAGCGGTTGACCTTTATCACCATTCCATCAATCTTATAATCCAGCTCCAATCGCTTTTCGCTCCAGCTTAGGCAAATATCCAATGCCTCATTTATATCTTTGGCCCTTTTGATATGAGGATTAACAGGCAGGCCGAGCTTCTTTAATTTCTGGAGAATCTGATAATGATTTTCAGCTAATGTCCCGGAAACCTCGCCAATGGCATATGCAAAAAAAGAAAGATTTCTCTGGGCGGTGATTCTGGCATCGAGCAGCTTTAAAGAACCGGCGGCAGCATTACGAGGATTGGCAAAAAGTGGTTCGCCAGCTTCGGCTCGCTGCTTGTTTAGCTGAATAAACGATTTAGTCGGCATAAAAACTTCGCCGCGAACCTCTATCACTGCTGGGGTATCTCTGCCGTTAACCCGTCCTGAGCCGGGTCGAAGGAGAAGTACCAGCGGGATAGCCCTTATCGTGCGGACGTTAGTGGCAACATCATCACCTACTTCGCCGTCGCCGCGCGTAGCCGCGGTGGCAAGCCTGCCGTCTTCGTAGCGAAGGCTTATCGCCAGGCCGTCGATTTTCAATTCGACCACATAATCGTAATCTTTGTCCCCCAGGGACTTGTAAATTCTCTCGTCGAAGGCTCGCAACTCATCAGCGTTGTAGGTATTATCCATACTTAGCATGGGCACTGCGTGTCTTACGGTGGCAAAACCCTCCAAAGGCTGGCCGGATACACGCTGCGTGGGTGAGTCAGGCGTTATAAGTTCGGGATGGGCCTCTTCTAATGCCTTTAGCTCAGCAAAGAGCTTATCATATTGCAGGTCGCTGATTTTCGGCTGATTTAGCACGTAATAGAGATAATCGTGCCTGCGAATTTCGGCCTGCAACTGCTCAATACGTTTGGCAAGCTCAGTACAAGTTCGTTTTTTTATATCTTTAGCCATAACAGCCCAGTTTATATGCTGTTTTGGCATATTTTGCAAGAGGCCAATTATGCACATTCAGAGCTGGAAAAGAAAAAATTGTAGGTATCAACCGCTACTAAAGGCATCAACAATTGTCCTATAATAGATCGAAGATTTTTCTTGAATGAAGGTACCCTATTTGGTATAAGTTAATATGTGGAAGTTTACTTATACTTAGCCATTTTAAAGGAGGATTATTATGTATAAAAAACTAATCTCTTCGGCTTCTGTTGTTTTATTACTAACTCTTGTCTCAACGACTTACAGTATAGGGATAGGTGATTTTGAAAACAGCATGGATGGATGGAGTCTTTACTATCCCAATGACCCCAATGTCTCGACAAGCTTTAGCACAACCGGGGCCACATTAAACCAGAACAGCCTCAGAATCGAGGCAATGAACGCAAATCAACGAACTATTGCGCTCGACCTGATAGCGAACAATATGGTTGATGAGTTCAGGAACAACCTAAAGGTATCAGCAGACATCACGCGGCTGGTTGACGAATGGACCGAGGTTAATGACCTGTGGTGCGATTTTTATCTGATTATAAGCGCAGGCAGCTCGGCCCCAGGTCAAACATGGGACCTGTGGGAGCAGTTGGACCAAGGCGCAAAGTGGCACGCTAATACTGGAAGCGAACCGATTAATTTCGTTTATAATTATTCTTTAACTCTGCCCCAGATCGATTTTGACAACCTTGAGCATTTGCAGCTTATCTTCGGTACAAATTATGGTGGATATGACCCAGGCGGTGTTTATTATCTTGATAATGTGCAGATGTTTGGTTCTGGAGCAGCTTACGTTCCGAGTCCGATTGATGGTGCAAAAGATGTATCGATCGGGACTTCTCTTGGCTGGACGCCGGGAATTTATGCCGACAAACATGATGTGTATTTTGGCACTAATTTCAAAGATGTAAACAACGCCAGCATAACTGATGATCCGAACGGTGTGCTTGTCAGTCAAAGCCAGGACGCCAACTCTTATAATCCCGGCGGCCTCGAATATGGTAAGACCTGCTTTTGGCGTGTCGATGAGGTTAATGACACTAATATCTGGAAAGGCGATGTCTGGAGCTTTACGACTGAGTACCTCGACAGTGGATATGTGTTAGGCGATTGGGAAGATAATTTAGATGGATGGTACGTATGGGATAACAATCCTGCCACTCAAAGTTACAGCACTACGGGGGCTACGCTGAACAATAAGAGCCTCAAGATGTCGGTGGACGTTACGGGAAGGTTCATTTGGCAGTTCGGTATCTTTATGAGCCCGGAAGAGATACAAATCCTTAAGGCTAACGACCTCTTCTCCCTGGATGTAACGTTTGTCACTCCCGAGTGGTTAGGAGGGGGAAGCTGGGGCCAGGTCCGATACCTTGCCATAAATGCCGAGGGAATTGGATGGAACCAGATAGATAGTCCTGTTAGTGATACGAGTAATCCTGATGCTCCTGGTGAATGGAATCCGTCGAGTTTCGAGGAAATCGACACGAGGACACTTACCTGGGATTACTCCGATATTCCTGTTGTTGATATCCCTGCCACAGGCGGGTATTGTCAATTCAGTATCGGCACGAATCACGATGCGGTTTTTACTAATGCGACTTTTTACTTTGATAATGCGCGATTGCTCAATTCCGGAATTCCCACTAAACCGCATCCGGCTAATCAACAGACGGATGTGCAGACCGAGCCTACTCTTAGCTGGACGCCGGGCAAGTATGCTGAAACACACGATGTATATTTCAGCGATAACTTTGACGATGTCAACGCCGCCAGTATGGACAGTCATCCGAACGTTACGTATGTAAATATTGATGTCAATAGCTTTAAACCAGGAAGCCTTGAATTCAACTCAACCTATTACTGGCGGGTCGATGAGATCAGTAATACCGACCCCGATAAGACGCGCAGAGGTGATGTCTGGAGTTTTACTACAGGCAAGTTCATTGTTATAGATGACTTTGAAGACTATAACGACATAAGCAACAGGATATACGATACATGGTTGGACTACTACGTGAATAATACCGGCATGACTGTGGGGCACCTTGAACCGCCATTTGCCGAAAGACGGATAGTTCATAGTGACTATCAATCCATGTATATGCGCTACGACAATGATGGTACTGTGAATGAGGGCACCAGCTATGAGCAAAGCGGAACACTCGCTTTTTCAGAAGCCGAACGCCAGTGGCAGAATCCTCAGGATTGGACAAGGGAAGGTTCTGAGTCCTTAAAGCTGTGGTTCAGAGGTGTACCTGCGTCTGTCGGCAGCTTCAGGGCTGCTGGGCCGATTTATATGATGACCGCAGCCGGTTCGGATATATGGGGTACATCCGACCAGTTCCACTTTGCTTATAAGCAGTTCTCTGGTGTTGGGAGCATGACAGCAAAAGTGGTCAGTGTCGCTAACACCGACCCATGGGCCAAGGCGGGCGTGATGATGCGGGAGTCGTTGGATGCAGACGCTAAACACATTATGGTGGTTGTAAGCCCCGACAGCGGAGTTTCCTTGCAGGACCGTCCTACCGCAGGTGGCGGCAGCGAGGAAGTTACAGTCACCGGGGTCACAGCTCCACAATGGGTGAGGCTGACCCGCAGCGGCAATACATTTACAGGTGAGTATTCAGCCGATGGAAGTAACTGGGATTTGGTGGGTTCAGTGATGATGCCCATGTCTACAGAGGTCTATATAGGCTTCTGCCTGACCAGTCACAATGCTTCTGCAAAGGGCACAGCCAATTTCTCTAATGTTAATATTGACGGCACTGTTACAGGCGATTGGCAGTCTCAGGATATCGGCATAGAAAGTAACATTGCAGAGCTGCTGTATTTAGTTCTGCAGGATAGCACGGGCAATAGTGCGACCGTAAATCATCTTAATCCGGCAGCGTCAACCATTAGTACCTGGACAGAGTGGAATATTCCTCTGACGGACTTTAGCTCTGCCACAGGTACCGGCGTGAATCTGCAGAGCGTCACGAAGATGTCCATTGGCGTCGGTGACCGAGAAACCAAAGGTGCAGGTACGCTGTACATCGATGATATAAGGCTGTATCCTCCTTAATGTGAAGTGCTGCCGTAAGGCATCTGCCGTGAGGCATCCTGTGGACTAAAATCTTGACTGTTGTCAGACAAGTTTGGAGTGCCTAAAGTTGTAAATTTTAACTTTAGCTCACTTTAGGCACTTTTCACTTTAGGCACTTTAGCCCACTTCAGCTCATTCCAATTGTGACAAAATCAATCCGACCCCGTGAGATAGCCGACCACGATTTTGCCTGATTCCCAAGTTATTTATCTCACGGGGCGGGATTGACAAAACTACGCTGGCTCATACAATAGGGTAAATTTTTTTTGTTTGAGAGACCTGTTAATATGGACGCATTAGTACTGGAGAACGTGAGCAAGTCTTTTGGAGATGTCCGAGCGGTGGACAAGCTAAGCGTGCAGGTGCCGGCCGGAAGCGTCTATGGCTTTTTAGGGCCGAACGGGGCTGGCAAGACAACCACTATCCGGATGATTATGAACATCATCCGGCCGGACAAAGGCCTTATAAAAATATTTGACGATGGAGCAACAACTCAAAACAAAGCTCGGATTGGTTATATGCCGGAAGAACGCGGCCTTTATCGAAAAATGAAAGTAGGCAAAGTGTTAGCCTTCTTCGGCGCAATCAAGGGCCTGTCAGCAAGTGAGCTAAACTTCCGTGTGCCGCAGTGGCTTCAGCAGGTTGACCTGACCGGTTGGGCAAACAAAAAGGTGGAGGAGCTTTCACGAGGAATGCATCAGAAACTCCAGTTTGCAGTCACGGCGATTAACAACCCCGACCTGATGATTCTTGATGAGCCGTTCTCCGGCCTTGATCCCGTGAACCAGGATTTGCTTAAAGATATAATCTGCCGAATGCGGGACGAGGGCAAGACCATCCTTTTCTCCACGCACGTTATGCACGAAGCGGAGCGTCTTTGCGATTTCATCCTTTTAATAAATAAGGGAAAGGCGGTCTTGGACGGCAGACTGGATGATATTCGCTCCCGTTATAAATCCGGCGCGGTCTCTGTCGAGCTTGAGGGGGACACGAGCTTCATCAGGGCACTGCCTATGGTAAAGACAGCAGAGACTCAAGGTCGGCGTATCGAGATAAGCCTCTCAGAAAAGGCAGACACCCAGGACCTGCTCAAGGCTTTAGTGGGCCGGGTAAGGATAAAGGCCTTCGAGGTGAAAATACCTTCACTGCATGAGATATTTGTTCGTTTGGTTGGCCGCCCTGAGCAACCTGTGGTGAGCGAAGTCGAACCAGGCCGAAGGGGAAGAGACAATGTGGAAGATTCTTAAGATTGCCCAGCGTGAATATCTTGACGTC
>CAZQKO010000049.1:0-14980 GCA_964593945.1 uncultured Pirellulales bacterium
CCACGGCGAAGCCCATCCTGCCGAATATCTCCAGCAGCTCATTTATGGTCTGCGTAATAAGATGAGGCCTGCCGATATTAATAGGTATGCCAGGCAAAGTGACGTCTATGAACTCGCGTGTTCCCTTTTGCGACTCCAGCAGGGTCTTTTTAAGCTGCTCAAACGCCTCAGTGACTTCTACTTTTATCTTGTTGGCGAGCTGGCCTGCCTTGGGCTTCTGTTCAGCAGGGAGCTTGCCTAATTTGCTAAGCATCTGGATAATCTGCCCTTTACGACCAAGATATTTTATACGGAAGTCCTCCAGAGCTTTTAGGTCGGTAACTTTCTTTAGGTCGTCAAGGGCATCTTTGCCAATTTTCTGGAATTGCTCAAGCATCATTTAAATATTTAGCCCCGCAATTTATTTCGGGGTTTTTAATACGTGGTAATTTCTTTCTCAAGCGATCGCAGCCTTGGCGGCATCAACGATGGCGTCAAAGTCTTGTGGGTCCGTTATAGCAATCTCGCTCAGCATTTTACGATTCAGACCTATGTTGGCCTTTTTGCATCCATTGATGAACTGGCTGTACCTTATATCACGTTGCCTGCAGGCCGCGCTCAAGCGTACAATCCACAGACCTCGGAAGTCACGTTTTCGGCGTTTTCGATCGATTCTTGCATTGACAGCCGCCCTTACAGCAGCTTCTTTGGCATGACGATAAAGGTGACCTCTGGTGCTGCGATATCCTTTCACTGCTCGGAAAAGCCGTCTCTTCGCCTGGCGTCTTGCTGCACCTTTTCTGACTCTTGGCATTTTTACTGACCTGCTTTCCTGTTAAAAACCCAAATCCTACCTGCTAACGGCAGCCAATGTTAAGCCGAGAAGCAAGCGTATAATATATTATTTATTCATTTTAGTCTTGATTTTGTCGGCGATGGGACCAGTAATAACAGCGGAACTACCTATTCGTCTTCGACGCTTGGCATTTTTGCCACTCATAAGATGGCCGCCGCCAGCACGCCGATGCTTGATCTTACCGCCGGCTGTAACTTTCACTCTCTTGCTCAACCCTTTATGGGTCTTCTGCTTCGGCATTTGTTTAATTTCCTCAAATAAATTTATTCCAAACTTCCGAAAAATATAAAGCTGGGAGTTTACGCCGTTCCCGGCTATTCGTCAACATTAAAGATGTAAATTCTTTAGAAAAATAACAATAGAAGATGATTTTAGGAGCACACCATCCAAATCGTGGCACGTCCTAAGTAAGAGCCACAAAGTCTTTCTGCAAATAGACTTCGCTTCCAATCTATTCGATATCTACTACGGCTGGCTCTGCTACTCGGGCACTCGTCACAGCGAAGTGTGCCGGAGCGGCACAAGCAATAAAGTAACACGCTTACCAGTCATTGAGGTTGGTCTTTCAACCTTAGCCAAATCCTGCAATGCTTCGGTAATCTGCTCAAGAACAGCATATCCCTTGTCTATATGCAGCATTTGGCGCCCGCGGAAAAACAAAGTGAATTGTACTTTATGACCCTTTTCCAAGAATTCCCTGCCGTGTTTGAGCTTGATATCGAGGTCGTGTTTATCGGTTTCAGGTCTGAGCCGGATCTCCTTCAGCGTACTACTATGGCGTTGAGTTTTTTTGTGGGCTTCACGAGTCCTGCGCTTTTGCTGATACAACCACTTACCGTAATCCATTATCCTGCAGACCGGCGGTTCACTTGTAGGGGCAACTTCTACCAGGTCCAACCCAGCTTCACGGGCCTTTCCCAGCGCTTCGCTTGTGTTTAAAATCCCCACTTGATTGTTTGATTCGTCAACCAGCCGAACCGTCCTGGCTCGGATTCCTCCATTTGTCCTCAAACTGTGTTTAACGATCGTATACCACCTTACCTTTCTTCTAAATGTCCGGTTAGCAGATATGCCGCTAACAATCAACCATCAATTTCTAAAGCTAAGTTTATTTCCTTACTGGAAATTTTGCCTCTTGCTATTTTTAAAAAATCGTCGATTTTTATTGTCTTGTTTTCTTTTTCCCCTCGTATTCTTACATTGACTGTGCTGGACTGAGCCTCTTTGGGACCAACGACCAACATAAAGGGAAGCTTTTCGCTATAAGCTTTGGCGATTTTAACATTTATTTTTTCATCCGACAGGTCACAAACGCTGCGTATTCGAGCCTCTTTGAGCTTATCAAAAATAATTTTCGCATAGTCTTTTGTTTTTTCGCTTATCGTCAGCACTCTTGCCTGCTCCGGTGAAAGCCACAGCGGCATACCGCCGCCATAATGCTCTATAAGAATCCCGATAAATCGCTCAAAAGAACCCAAGACCGCCCTGTGGATCATAACCGGCGGCTTCTCAGTATTGTCCTCATCGGTATAAACCATGTCGAATCTATGCGGCATAGAAAAATCCAATTGTATAGTACCAAGCTGCCAGGACCTTTTCAGACAGTCTCTTATGTGAAAATCTATCTTGGGCCCATAAAAAGCACCATCACCCTCATTGATTTTATAATTAATCCCTTTACGTTCAAGAGCTCTTTTCAAGGCAGTTGTAGAAACGTCCCATACCTCGTCTGAGCCTATGTGCTTTTCTGGTTTGGTGGAAAGTTCGATGTGAAAATCCTCGAATCCAAAAGTCCGATAAATCTCAAAAGTCAGGTCGATAACACCAATCACCTCGGATTCTATCTGTACCGGTGTGCAATAAATATGGGCATCATCCTGTGTAAATTGCCTAACCCTGAAAAGCCCGTGCATTACACCACTGGCCTCGTGTCGATGCACCAGACCAAGTTCGGCAATCCTCATTGGAAGCTCGCGATATGAATGCTGGCGTGTCTTATAGACTAAGCATCCACCAGGACAATTCATAGGCTTTACGGCATAGATAGCGCCATCGAAATTTGTAAAGTACATATTCTCCTTATAATTGTCCCAATGGCCGCTTCTGTGCCATAACTGCTCATTAAGAATGATGGGCGTCTTGATTTCCTTATAGCCGAATCTATTATGAACGTCCCGCCAGTATTCAACTATTTCGTTCCAGATAATCATTCCTTTGGGATGAATAAATGCAAAGCCGGGGCCGGCTTCGTTGAAACTAAACAAATCCAATTGTTTGCCTAATACGCGATGGTCACGTTTTTTTGCCTCCTCTAATCTCATCAGATATTCGTCGAGCTCTTTTTGGCTCGGCCAGGCTGTCCCATAGACCCGCTGAAGCATTTTCTGTGTGGGATCACCGTGCCAGTAAGCGCCGGCAACAGACATAATCTTAAAGCTTCCCACCCTGCCGGTGCTGGGCACATGTGGACCACGACATAAATCCTCAAAACCGTCTCCATGAGAATAGAAACTGATGGTGTTACTATCTGTTCGATTTATGTTGTCGATTTTGTATTTATCACCGGCTAATTTCGCCAGGGCTTCCGCCCTGCTCATTTCTTGACGAATAAACGGCTTATCCGCTGCAACGATTTCTCGCATCTTTTCTTCGATACGCGGAAAATCAACCGGCCGGATCGGCTCGTCAAGGTCGATATCATAGTAAAATCCATCCTCAACAGTTGGGCCATAGACCAGTTTTGCCGCAGGCCAAATAGTACATATAGCTTCGGCCATGACGTGCGCGCAGCTATGCCGTATTATCTCAAGTCCTTCTGAATCTTTACCGGTAATGATCTTAACGCTAATATCGCCTGTAACAGGGACGGATAAATCTACTAATTCCCCATTTATTTTAGCCGCTATAGCAGCTTTTGCCAGCCCCGCTCCTATTTGTTCTGCCACCTGTTTTAAGCTTGCACCTTCAGTAATTGTTAATATACCACTGTCAGGCAGTGTTACTTTTGCCATAAATACATCCAGTATTTCTAATCCTTTCTTTCGACCTGCCTTCGGCCCTGAGGCTCAGGCTCGAAGAGGAGGTTCTCGACAGGCAAAGCTATCTGCAAGTATAGATATATGAGAGAAATTGTCAAGCCTCGATCTACAATAAGTGAACTAAAGTTTGGAGTGTCTAAAGTGCCAAAAGTTGTAAATTTTAACTTTAGCTCACTTTAGGCACTTTAAGCTCGTTTCAGGCATTTTTATCGGTTATTCGATTTATCTATTGCCATAATATACCGTCAATTATATAATATATGAAGGCTGCGAGGCTGAAATTAACTGGGAGTGAAGGATGGATGTAAATTTAATTCTTTTCAAAAATAATGGCTCGCAGAAAGTAGTTCCTCTACCGAGCAATGTTACGATAATCGGTCGCCGACAGGATTGCGATTTGCGTATTCCTCTAATGCCCGTTTCCAGAAGGCACTGCCAGCTAATTCTCAATAATGAGACTCTGAAAATCCGTGACCTCGGCTCACGCAACGGCACTTTCCTTAATGGAAAACGCATAACGGACGAGATAACGGCTCGAGCAGGAGACAATATCACAATAGGCCCCCTTACATTTGGAATCCAAATCAATGGAAAGCCTAAAGAGTTTATCTCACCTGCTCAACCCGCAAAAAAACCAACTCCACCGGAAAAGCAAAAAACAAAACCTGCAGAGAAGGAGCCATCAGGCAGTTTCGCTGCAGAACCGACAGATGACCTACCAGACGAGCTGCCGGAATTAGATATAGATGAAGATGATAATTTCTTGGCCGAGCTGCAAGATATTTGAGCAGAACTCCTTTTACCACCAGCTACTAAATGGCCCATCTGCTCAAAAGAATATCGAAAATATCTGCCTGCTCTTTTAGAAAAACTTTTTTCTTGCCAACATCAGCAAAAGATGCTTCATTATTTGTAGGTCTTTTATCTTCGGTATTTACCGGCAGGGAGAAGATATGCAAATAGCGGATTTCACTCAATTCCTGATACTGGAAGTTCAGGGTGGCACTTCTTTAGTACCATTACCATTTAATCCCATTAAGTTGTTTATCCTCATATTATGGTTTTACCTCTGCCTATATTTTGTTCAATGTGCTCAGTTCGGCCTTCTCGTGCCCCACAAATATAAATCTATTTTCTGCATTATATCTCTTTTTGCGGGACCAGCACTTTTTCTTATCCTGCTATTAGTAGATGCGGCCAAAAAGTCATCCAAGAGCGGTGAAAGCACATTCGCGATAATAAAACAACAAATAAAAAACACTATTGTCGATATATGGTCAAAAAGATTCAGACGGGTTGAAGAGGACGATTCAAAAATAAGACTTCTTGACTCATCTGGCACTGAGCTGAAGGAGATTTACGGCCACGGTGACGGCAAAGGTCAAAACACACACATTCTTGACTTAACCGAGCAGATTATCGCTAACGCTCTTGAACAACGGGCCAGTGACATCCTTATCGACCCAAAGGATGACTCAACCTACACAATCAGGCTGCGAATAGACGGTGTCCTTATACCGGTAAACCAACTCAAAACCGATACCTGCAAAGCTGTTATTAACAGTATAAAAGCCGTCTCAAACATGGATATCTCTGAAAAAAGAAGGCCTCAAGACGGAGCATTCATGGCCAAAAAAGGCGAGATGACAGCCTCATTTCGTGTCGCAAGCGCAGGCGTCATCGGCGGCGAAAAACTCTCAATAAGAATTCTAAACCAACGTGCCAGCACGTTTACCCTAAAAGACACGGGATTTACACAAAAACAATACCCTAGCATAGATAAGGCGATGAACAAACCGTCGGGCATGATATTGATTTGTGGCCCAACAGGCAGCGGTAAAACATCCACTATGTACGCAATGTTAAACCAGATAGATCGTTACACACGCAATGTTATTACCGTAGAGGACCCAATTGAGGCTGTCCTGCCTGAGTCAAGCCAGATTGAAATAAATCCAAAAGCTGATATCACCTTTGCAAAAACCCTACGCAGTATCCTGAGACAGGACCCCGATGTGATTTGCGTAGGCGAAATACGTGATGAAGAAACCGCGGAGATTGCGCTGCGAGCATCACAGACCGGTCATCTCGTCCTGGCAACAATACACTGTGGCAGCAATTCGATGGCATTGGTCAGACTCATGGACTTAGGTATATCCCCGATGCTTTTGTCATCAGGCCTTAGCCTGATTATTTCTCAAAGACTGATTCGCTTATTGTGCAATTATTGTAAAAAACCGGCTCAGTTAACGCAGAGCCTAATCAACGAATTCAACAAAAAAGGCATAA
This sequence comes from uncultured Pirellulales bacterium, assembly GCA_964593945.1. Lineage (GTDB taxonomy): Bacteria > Planctomycetota > Phycisphaerae > Sedimentisphaerales > Anaerobacaceae > CAZRMQ01. Next base: position 6,163 of record CAZQKO010000049.1, read on the forward strand.
ATTACGCCGGCATATATGAAGCTGTAGGCTGCAAACGATGTAATGGAACGGGGTATTTTGCAAGGACAGCTATCTGTGACATCATGGAGATTACGGATAGAACTAAAGCTGACTTCATAAACAACGCCACATTGATAACTGAATTAAAAAGCAAAGGCAGTAAGAAAGACATAGACAACCTTAAAAAAGAGGGATTGAAAAAAGTCATTGAAGGAAAAACAAGCCTCCAAGAACTAAAAAGAGTAGTAGGATAAAAGTTGTGGTATTCTGGATAACAATATTGGGTGGTGCGATTTTCGCTTGGCTTGCCATAAAGATTGGTTTCTATGAAATATGGGCCCTACTATTTAACATCTTAATCTCTATTTATCTGGCTATCTACCTTACTCCGATTGTTACAGATATTCTCCCCGCTACCCTCGACACAAATTATGGCACTACATTAACTATTATAGCTCTTGTGGCGGCAGTCTTTCTTATCCTGTACGGAATAACATACGTACTCTTTACAGGCCAATTCGAGGTACCATTCCCTAAAATATTCGATATACTCTTTGCAGGTTTCCTCGGTTTCTTTGCTGGTTTTCTTGTCCTAAGTTTTATAGTTCTACTAATCTGTATCACCCCAATTTCCCAAAATGAGCTCTTAAATAAAATGGGTTTAAACAGAGACACTCAACAGGCTAACATATCATACCTTTGTTGGTGGTGCGATAAAGTCAACTGGTTCGCTGCCTCAAAAGATAATAAAATAACCGGCCGGCAGGCTATCGATAAGCTGTTGACCAAAGCAAAACCACCTGTGCCTGCGGCACCACAGGTGCAGGCAGAAGCACAGCCCCGCACAAACCAAGAAAATAAACCAAACAAACCTGTCCCGCCTGTACTGAGCGTAGCCGAAGGGAGCATAGTCGAGGGAAATAAGCCGCAGTATCGCGACGGCTGACCTCTGGATATATAAGCAAGACCAATCGAGTGTAGTGCCTAAAGTGAGCAAAAGTTATAATTTATAATTTTAGACACTTTAGTCACTCCATACTTGTTTGACGACAGTCAAGATTTTAGTCACTATCAAGACATGGGGCAGGTGCCATCGGGACATGTACCGGCAGAAGAGAATAGGCCGGTTGGACAAGAATCGCAACTCAATGGATTAGAATTGCTGCTCCGCCCTACTGAAAAATTTGAGAACAGTTTGTGCAAATCCGAACTCTTGCATTGTTAGCAAAGCCGCTTGCGGCCACCGCTATTTCTTTCCAGAAATTCCATAACGTGCCCGCATTTTTTTGCATTTGTATTCAAAAGATAGGCATTTTTCATTCCAAAGACGCACAACGCCAATACAAGTAGGGCCTATACAGAAGGCCTTAAGAAGCTAAACAAAATGTAAAGTGCCTAAAGTGAGTTAAAGTGCCTAAAGCAAACTACATTTATAATCTATAACTTTAGGCACTTTAGTCACTTCAAATTTTAGTCATTTCACATTAAGGAATATACAGCCAGATATCATCAATGTAAAGCTTTCCTGCACTACCGGCCTGTGGATTGGCTCTGTCGCCAACACCGATGACCATACTCTTGACAGCCTGCATATTCACGCCGGCAAAATCCGTAAGCGGTATATTCCACTCCGTCCAGCTTCCTATGGCTGTTGCAGCCGGGTCCGAATTTTTGACCACTGCACTACTGCCGGTGTTATCCTCCAGAACAACATACATCGGCTCAGGAATGTTACTTTCTATGCCGATATCCTGTGACTGCCACTCGCCTGTACCATCTGTAGTAACGTCAGAGAATTCGGCTGTGCACATTGCATCGACGTTATGGCTCGTCAGGCATAAACCTATATAGACATCCAGGAGCATAGGCATATCTACAGAACCCAGTGTTGTCCAAGTACTTCCGTTATCTGAATACTGTCCGGTAAAGGTGTTGCCGCTGCGGATTAGTCTGACCCATTGTGGAGCAGTGATATCGGCTTGATCCGTGCCCTCGCTACCAGAGTTCACAGCAGTTCGACGTTGGAAGGAGACTCCATTACCAGGCGTGATGACCATCATAGCATGCGTGGAGCCAGGCTCCAGCGACTGGCGAATCATTACACCCGCCTTGGCCCATTGGTCGGTATCACTAATGCTGAGAACCTTGGCTGTTATGCTCCCAGCACCGGAGAGCCGTTTATAGGCAAAGTGGAACCCGTCAGCCACACTCCAGATATCTTCACCGGCACCGGTCATTGTATAACCCGATGATCCTACTGTAAAGCTGCCAACAGATGCAGATACGCCTCTGAACCATAGTGTTAAGGAATTAAAGCCTTCTCTGGTCCAATCCTGCGGGTCCACCCACTCACGGTTGGCTTCTGAGTAAAGAAGTGTCCCGCTCCGTTCGTAGTTGGTCCCCTCATTCACAGTACCATCGTTGTCGTAACACATGTACATGGATTGAGAGCCCGTGTGAACTATTCTTTGCTCGGTAAACGGCGGTTCAAAGTGACCCACAGTCATGCCGGTATTATTCATAAAGTAGTCCGTCCATGTATCGTATATCTTGTTATCGACGTCGTTATAGTCTTCAAAGTCGTCCACTATAGTGAAGTTGGCCGCTGTAAAACTCCAGATGTCACCTTTCCAGGGACTATTTGGCTCTGTGTCATTAACCTCATCGACCCGCCAGTAGTAGATCTTACCAAGATCCAGATTGCCTGGAGGGTCAAAAGTGAGTTCGGCCAAGTTTTGACTGAGAAGAACACCCCGCATATCGTCTACGCTCGCCTCGTTGACATCATCGAAAACTGTTCCGAAGTACACATTATGCGTCTCGGCATAGATTCCGGCTTTCCAGCTAAGAACCACATCCTGTAGTACATCTATTTGACCGGTAATTGGATTCGCTCCCCAGGCAAGTGAGGGGTCTTCTCTCATATACGACATCACTGCCGCTATCTCATCTTCCGTCAGTGCTACATTGAAAATCCTGACATCATCGATTCGACCATCCCTATAGAACTTATGCAAAGCGTTATCTCTATGATCTGTAATCGTACCAATATAGGCATTATGCTGAGATGTCCCCGAAAGGTCATAACCAGCGGGTAGATCGGGATTATTTCCATCCGGCACACCATCGATATATAAATACAGCGTAGTTCCCTCTCTGGTAACGGCGATGTGATGCCAAACGCCATCGTTAACTATGACGGTACCTGTTACCTGTACCTTATCAACGTCATCGTCCGTGGTCACAGTAATTAAGCCTTCCGTTACTTCGTTAAAAGTCACAGCATATCGTATTCCCCCAGTCCAATCCCCTCCATTGCCAATTATCGGGCATAAAAAATCTTCACCTTGACTTGGTGCAGTTGAATTTATCCATGCACTCAAAGTCCAATCATTTGTTCCGAAATTTAGCTCATCTGGATTGCCCAAGTCCACATAGTCACCAAGTTCGAACTCCAGCGAACCACCGAAGTACCCAATTGCCCATTCCGGATCACTCGGCTCACTACCAAGGATACCATGAAGTTCATTGCCGGACGAATCATGAGCAATATAACCGGACATATCATCGAGCTTCCACCATCCGACGAGATTTTCGTCTTGAGCGTTGGCTTCGTTGATTAGAACCAGGCCCAGTATCAAAATAAAAGAAATTAGATAAATCAACTTCTTACACATAATAATCCTCCTTCAAAAAACAATTAGAACGACCTATGAAAAACCTCTTTTCCCACACATATCGATTAACAGAACATATTCTTAAGATTTGCCCGCGTCACCTTTCCTCGATATCCGAATCCTAAAAGCTATTGGAAATGTAAACATCTTCTCTCTTAATTTATTTATATCAGATTAACTATTACATTTTCAATAAAAATTGCCCCCTAAAAAAGAGAACCCGATAGTGAACTGACGAGATAAATATTTGATCTTTAACAGTTTGTTCACCTTTTAACAGTTAATTTTCATATCCAAATTTAGCTGATCCTTCCTCCCGTTTTCCACGAGCGTAAGCAATACTCTTAAAAAATCGTTTTGCACCATATAAAAAGAAGCACAATACCAATATAAAGGGACCTATACACAATAAGTATAGGCCCCGGTCCAATCTTTAACCTGAATAAACCACTATTCTTCCGGCTAAGGAAGATATAGCCAGATATCATCAATGTAAAGCGTTCCTGAACTACCGGCTTGTGGATTGGCTCTGTCGCCAACACCGATGACCATACTCTTGACAGCCTGCATATTCACGCCGGCAAAATCCGTCAGCGGAATATTCCACTCCGTCCACGTGCCTATGGTTGTTGCTTCCGTGTCAGGATGCTTGATCACTGCACTATTACCGGCGCTATCCCGCAACACTACATAAAGCTGCTCACCAATGTTGCTTTCTATGCCGATATCCTGTGACTGCCACTCGCCTGTACCATCTGTAGTAACATCAGAGAATTCGGCTGTGCACATCTCATTGACATTATGGCTTGTCAGGCACAAGCCTATATAGACATCCGCAAGCATAGGTATCGTCAACGGTACACCCAGCATCTGCCAGTCAGTTGTTCCATTAGCTGAATACTCGGCTGTAAAGTTGTTGCCGTTACGAGTCAATCTCACCCATTGTGGAGCGGTGATGTCTGCTTGCACAGCTACCTCTTGGCTATCCTCGCCTGTTACGTCACGATACTGGAAGGTAACTCCACTACTAGGTGTTACAACTACCATAGCGTGTGCAGAACCGGGCTCCAGCGACTCGCGAATCATCACTCCCGCCTTGGCCCAGGGGTCGGTGTTGCTGATGCTGACCACCCTCGCTGTTATGCTACCGCCGCCAGAGAGCCGTTTGTAGGCAAAGTGGAACTGGTCGGCTGTGCCCCATATATCCTCACCACCAGCGGTCATCGTAATCGGGGACCCTGCTGAGAAGCTGCCAGCAGATGCCGGCATACCTCTGAACCACAGCGTTAATGAATTAGCACCTCTTCTGGTCCAATCCTGAGACTGGGCCAATTCGCGCTCGGCTTCGGAATAAAGAAGCGTCCCACTCTGTTCATAGGAAGTACCTTCATTCACGGTACCATCGTTGTCATAACGCATGTACATGGATTGAATACCACCATGCACTATATCTTGCTCTGCAAACGGAGGGTCAAAGTGACCCACAGTCATGCCGGTATTATTCACGAAGTAGTCCGTCCAGACGTCGAATATCCTATTATCGACATCGCCATATTCTTCAAAATCATCTACAATGAGATATTCGGATACAGTAAAGCTCCACAAGCCGCCTTTAAGGATTATCGCATCAGCATTGACCTCGTCGATCCGCCAATAGTAAGTCTCGTTGGGTATAAGCTCTTCCAGCGGAGTATAATTATTGGGATCTTGTCGGCCACGATATATGCCGGTAGTATCTGATATATCGGCGTTTTCTACATCATTCGCATCAGTACCAAAGTAAACATCATGCTGCGCTGCGCTCTCTCCCGGCAGCCAGTTAATGGGCGTAGCGTGTTCAATGTCCACCGTTGCTCCATTTGCAGGACGCGGCTTGCTGGCAAGTGCCGGATCCCCTGTCATAACACGCGCAATCTCAATCGACGTCAATGCCTTATTGTATATGCGGAAATCATCCATAGAACCTGTAAACCATGTATAATCGCCGGCTTGCGACCTGCCGAGCCAATTCTGCGTGGTGTTGCCGAGGTCTTTAGGCAGGACCTGTGCCTGTTCGGTAACAACAAGGTCACCGTCAAGATAAAGCTGCATATTTTGACTTACACTGTCTATCACAACAACCAGATGGTGCCACCCCGCCGCAAGTGCGAATGGAGCGATTAGTTGAGCCTCTGAACCGCCGCCCTGGACTGTGATACTGAATTGTATTGCGCCGCCACCTCCGCCGCTGCCCGGCGTAAGATACATGTAAACATCTGTTCCGGTGCCGAAATCAAAAATGCGCTGCGTAGCTGCGCCGATGTTGGCCCAGTTTACCCATATCGCAAAGGTGGAGTCGGAAAGCTGCTCTATAACCGAGCCGATGGGCAAGCTTACATTGTCATTGATGCCGTCGAATTGCAGAGCACCCTCTAATTTGCCGGCTTCCCAATGCGGGTCATTAATCAAGGTGCCGTGATTGCCGTGGCCTGACCAGTCAAGTGCTGCAATGCCTTGACCTTCATCAAGCTTCCACCAGCCTACAAGATTGGGATTTGTAATCGGTATCAAAGGTATTGTTGCGAATTGCCACACATCGCCTTTCCAGATGTAAGTGTATGCAGCCTCATCGATCCGCCAGAAGTAGTCTGTACCGAGTTCAAGAGTACCAGGCTCATAACTATTAGCATCGTGATTTTGTTTGACCAGTACATCAAGTGGATTGGTTCTGCTGGCATTGCTCACATCGTCAAAACTGGTGCCTAAGTACACATCGTGCGACCCGGCACTGGAGCCTGGGCTCCAGGCAAGGTCAACATCGGTATCGAGATATTTGGCTCCATCGGACGGACTCGGATTATAGGCAGTCAAAGGCTGAACCAAAAAGCTCCAAACTTCGCCTCTATCTATCGTAACACCGTCAGGATCAACCCCATCTATCCGCCAGTAATAGGTTACCCCTGAAACAAGATCAGTAACTGTATAATTGTTGGGATCCTGTCGGCCTTTATAGATCACATCTGTTGTGGTAGTAGCATTATTAACGTCCTCGAAGCTTTCACCAAAGTACACGTCATTCTCGGCTGCAAATACTCCCGGCTGCCACTGAAGTGACACATTTGTGCTGTATGCCAAGCTGCCGTTCGCCGGATTTGGCTTCAAGGCCTGTGGTATCTCCACCAATTTGAAGCTGCTGATAGTACCGGTACAAGCACTAAACATTCCATTGGAGCCAAAAGCAACGTAGTTGATTACGATACTACTGGCCACGGGATCAACGGTCCGCTGAAATTGCTTCGAACCATCAAAGTACCATGTCACCAGCCAGTCAGTGGCACTATTCATTTCGATGCGAACCTTAAGTTCTTCAACACTGCTGGTAGTAGTGTTTCCAAGGCCACCAGCCGTACCAGGGCCGATGAAAGCCTGGTCCTTCGCAGAAGAGCCACTCGGCCGTGTCAGCGCCCAAAGCAACGGGGAGTTATCGTTGATACGGGTTCCCACTGCGCCTTCGGTTTCCATGAAGGCGATGGCTATAAAATCGCCCTGGTTATCAACCTTAGCAGACAGCTCATAGACCGCGCCAATTATTGGTTTGAACGGCAAAACCGCCGTGAACATCTGATTGGAGGAACCACCTCCGTAGGTACCATCGGCATTGACCCATTGACCTGCCTGCCAACTTGCACCTTCAAAGCTTATATCAGGCGTCGTACCAGCTAAATCATCTCCAGCCGGGCCATCGAAATCATCGTAATATAGTATCCCAGCCTGAACAGGAGATACCATCGTAAATAGCAAAAACAATAACTCCAAAACTAACAATTTCTTACACATAATATTCCTCCTTTTCTTCGACTTCGCTCAAGACAAGCAAAAAAATTATAACGACCGATAAAAAACCTGTTTTTCTACACATATCGACCGATTTAATGCATTTTGGAAATTGTCTTTACCTCCTTCCTTTCCAATCCGGCTGGATTCCGTCAGGTAAGCAAAACTCAATATGGCTTTATAATGAATTTAAACTTGATTTAGTAACAGAAAATAAACGAAACTTAGCAACTGAGATAATACATTATAGTACTGCCTCAATGCTTTAAAAATCCTATCGCCCACGTTATAATATCACTTTGTGAAGCTACTATTTTTATATTAAATTTAATATGCCTATGTCAAGAGAAATCTTCACGCGATTGCCCGTTTGGGAATCAGACAAACAAATCGGCTTTTTCCACACGAAAACCCGATTTTAGCACCAAATCGCAAATATAAACAGGAGCTTCGAAAATTACAGATGAAAAGGGATAATCTCGTGAAATTCCCTATCTTTAATGTGCCATAATTGGGTATTTTAAAAAGGCTTTTTGCTCACAAAATAACAAAATCTTTATATTATTCTGAAGCTCTAAAAGGTATAATTATTTCGCTTTAGATGATGGACCGTAGCAAATTACGAGGATATTACTGTTTGATCCAATACTTCTTATTTTGCGTGGCTCTTATTAATTTTGCCTAACAATATCAGAGTCAATAATGACTGAACTAAGCAGTTCTAACGGTATTGAACTATATAAAAAATACTTTTTTTTATTGCAGAAAAACGGCATTTAAGGTATATTACTGTTTTGGGGAATATAGCGTCTATAGTAAAAAACGTATAATATAATGTATGTTAAAACATTACGTTTGCATAACTTCTATATTGCATCAAGCGGCCAAGGGAAGGAGGAATTATGTATAATCGAAAAGGCTTTACTCTAATCGAGCTTTTAGTGGTTATCGCTATTATTGCGCTTTTGATGGCGATACTTATGCCGGCCTTGAATCGGGTGAAACTTCAAGCCAAGACAATCGCCTGCCGAGCGAACCTCAAACAATGGACCGTTTTCTTCTCAATGTACACCCAGGACCACGATGGCAAGTTCCAAGCTGGCGTTGGTGAAGGGCATGTAAACCATTGGATGTATGCGCTCAAAGATTATTACCATGACGATCCCGCAATTCGTTGTTGTCCAACAGCCCTGAAGCCTGTGCAGGACAGGAATGGCCAACTTACAGGCCAGTTCAATGTGTTTTCAGCCTGGGGCGTTTTTATCGGCGAAGCAGGCTACGGAGAAGATGGCTGCTGGGGTAGCTATGGTATAAACGGCTGGGTGGAA
>CAZQKO010000050.1:0-6984 GCA_964593945.1 uncultured Pirellulales bacterium
CTATTTCCGGTTATTGGCTGATGTTACACGCAACTTTTGCACCGGTTTTCGCAATTTGCGTTGCTATTTTAGCTGTAATGTGGGCGTACAATTGCAGGCTCAACAAAAAATACTGGCCGTGGTTGCAAAAGATACTGCAGCGAGACATAACAGATCAGGCCATCCCCCACAAGAACGAGCTTACACAGAAGATATGCTTCTGGCTGATTATCTGCTTGGCTTTGCCTTTAATATTATCTATTATTTTGAGCATGTTTCAGCTTTTCGGAACTCATTGGCAAGAGCTGTTGGCAGATACGCATCGTTACATTGCGGTAGTGTTCGCGTTGGCGGTTGTCGTGCACACATACCTGATGGTGATAATTCAGGCCAAAAGATAACCACCAAATAATCTGCGTTTGTATATTTACCTGTTTGCAGGAAAATCAAATATCAGGATTTTATTAAGGAGAGCGGATTATGAGTAATGGAATGCTGCCAAGTTATTTGGGTATGGCCAAGCCTAATCCTGCTGCGAATCGGGCTGCCTGGTACAAGAGCACGGCGCCAGCGTATGCGGGTATCTTCCTCTGGGTCGTGTTCTATATGGAGATCGCCAAGGGGACTCTTCCCCAGGCTGGATTAGGATTGAGTCTGTTAGGACTGGTCATTGCGGCTTTGATTTGTCACTTTCTATTCTATCTTGTACCCGGGTTGTATGGCATGAAGACCGGATACCCTTTGTATGTAGTGGGGTCCTCGACCTATGGTACTGCGGGCGGCTTTTTAATGCCAGGCTTATTGATGGGGCTTCTCCAGTTCGGCTGGTTAGCTGTCAACATCGCCATTTCCTCAGATTTTATCCTCCAGGCGATGGGCAAGGCACCGGCGAAAGACCCCGTCACAGGTGTATTTACCGGAAGTACGCTGTTCATTGTTGTGGCCATCATCTGGGCTGCCTTGGCCGTCTTTGTTGCTCTTAAAGGTATTCAGTACCTCGGAAAGGTATCTACATTTCTGCCGATCGTTCCGCTTATAATGATTCTTATCGTTTTCTTTAGCAATGTCGGTAGCGCTGGTAAGTTTACTCCCGAAGAAGGTGGCCAGCCTCTCATTGGTTTTTTGACAATAATAGCAACAGTCGTAGGCTTCTTTGCGACCGCTGGTGCGGCGGGTGTGGATTTCGGGATGGGCAACCGCAATGCAAAAGATGTCCAATACGGCGGCCTTGTAGGCATCGCTTTGGCCATTATAGTCGCCGGTGGTCTGCCGCTCATTGCTGTAGCCGGAGCTCACGGTGCCAATCCTGAAATGAAAAGTTATATATTCGATGCGGTCATACGCCGGCAGACGGGGGGAAAGCTGATGTTTGCCCTGTTTGCCATTGCAAGTTTTGCTCCTGCCTGCTTTAGCTCTTTTATCGCAGCCAACAGTATCGGCACGATGTTTCCGAAGGCCAATAAAGCGGTTATGGTGATCATCGGTGCAATTGTGGCAATCATTCTTGCCGTGACCGGTAAGGCATTGAATCTGGCTGGTGTGTTTTCAATCATTGGTGCATCTTTCGGACCTATCTGCGGCTCAATGGTGGCTGATTACCTTTTGAGCGGATGCAAGTGGTCAGGGCCGCGTAAGGGTATCAACCTTGCAGGCTATATTGCCTGGGCCGTCGGCTTTATTGTGGCGATATTGCCGACTATCAAACCGGACCTGTCGATGTCAAAGTACATTAATCCTGCGCCTGTTATCGGTTTTGTAATTGGATTCGTGCTTTATGCCGTTTTGGCTAAGGCCGGTCTTGAACCGCCTGCTGTTGAAATGACCCGCCTGCCCAGAGTGTACGGCGGGCAGGCCGCCGGCTCGACTGAAAGTGCATCTTAAAAATGCCACTTAGCTTTGTAACAAGTATCGTAACATATTAAGTCAGTGTAACAAGGATTCAGCAAATGCTGAGTATGTGTTTAACCATCCCCATCCCTAAGGGATGAGGATGCCACCCAATAAATTTGATAAATAAAGCGTGGCAGCCCCAAGCGCTGGACTGAAGCAATGCGAAGTCCGAGCTTGAGGATGGCCTTCAGCAATCAGCAATATGTGGCTAAACACATACAATGCTGAATCCCTGTTATTTTTGGCTATAAAGAGATAAATTTGTCCTGATACTATCCTTTGCCTTGACAATCCCTTATTGGTAAATTATCATAACTTTTCCTGTTGTTGGACAAAAGCCTGGTTTATGTGAATATCAATTTGATTGTATTATGGTTTTGAGGTAGCAAGAAAATGAAGCAAAAAGCTTTTAGCCTGATTGTCGATTCTTCGATTGTTATAATTTTATCACTATCTTTATGCTTCATTAGCTCCTGCAGGAAATCCGGGCCGCAGGAAACTACTGCCGAAAATTCGACACAGAAGGGCACAACCGAGCCGGTTGAACCAAATGCTTCCAAACCTTTAGAGGCAAACCAGGCTTCGACTAAGCCGGTTGAGTTGGCCCCGATTGAGATCGAACTGCCCAAGCCGATGTTTGTAGGCACACCTCAGCCTGCCAAATTACCTAATCTGGAGAAACCGCTGGGCAAAGATCGATCTCCGTTTTTGGCACCGGTCGGAACCAGGAATGTCGCCCGTGGAAAGCCGGTAACTTCCAGCGATGAAATGCCGATTATCGGCGAGCTTGAGTACGTCACAGACGGAGATAAAGAAGCCTCCGAAGGCAGCTACGTTGAGTTAGGACCGGGGCAGCAGCATGTCACTATTGACTTGGGGGCAAAATATGAGATATATGCCATCGTAGTATGGCACTACCATAAGCAGGGACACGTTTATTTTGACGTCATAGTACAGGTCGCCGATGACCCTGATTTCATCACCAATGTGGAAACAATCTTTAATAATGATATCGACAATTCAGCCGGCCTGGGTGTCGGTAAAGATATGCACTATGTCGAAACCAACGAGGGCAGGCTTATGGACGCCAAGGGTGTTCAGGGCCGTTATGTTCGCCTCTATAGTAACGGCAATCACGTTAATGATATGAATCATTACATCGAAGTGGAAGTTTACGGAAAGCCCATAGTGGATTAGAGGAATAGTTCATTAGTTAATTGGTTACTGATTAACTCATTCACTATTTTCCCATGCGGGGATATTCCCTTATATGTTGCATTCTAATTCTGGGAGCATCTGCTCTTGCTCTGGTACTTCGTCTGCCTCGATTGCAACAGCGACCTATGCACACCGACGAGGCGGTTCACGCTATAAAGTTCGGCACACTGCTGGAACAGGGCAGCTATACATACGACCCTAATGAATACCACGGCCCAACGCTTAATTACCTGACTCTGATACCGGCCCGGCTCCGCTCCGCTAAAAAGCTCACCGAAGTTAATGAATTCACACTACGCATTGTGCCTGTTTTTTTCGGCATACTGCTAGTTCTATTGCTTTTGTTAATCACCGATGGAATGGGTACGAATAGTGCTGTTTTTGCAGCTATCTTAACTGCTATCTCGCCGGCAATGGTTTTTTACAGCCGGTATTACGTCCAGGAAATGCTGCTGGTTTGCTTTACTTTTGCTTTTATTGTTTTTGGCTACCGTTACACGCAAAACAAAAAAATTGTATGGATTCTCCTGGCCGGGATGTCCCTCGGCCTAATGCACGCCACGAAAGAAACGTGTATCATTGCGTTTTGTGCGATGTTGTTGGCGCTTTTGCTTACCCTTTATATCAGAAGACAGAAGACAGAGGACAGAAGACAGAAATTCTATTGTCCGTCCTCTGTCTTTCGTCATCGGGTTTTTTGGCACATCCTTGCAGGCTTTACAACTGCCGCATTGATTTCAGTTCTGTTTTACTCATCATTTTTCTCCAACCCTAATGGGATTTTAGATTCCGTTCGCACTTATACCACTTATTTTGACCGAGCGGGCAGGAACAGCCTGCATTTTTATCCCTGGTATTATTACCTGAAGATGCTCATTTATTCCAAAGCCGGCTCAGGTCCACTTTGGAGCGAAGCTCTTATTGTTTTGTTGGCTGTAATTGGTTTTATTTTTGCTGTCAGAGGAAAATCTTTAACCCAAGGCGAAGCCCAGGACCGGATCAAGCCCGCCCTCGGCGGGGTCGATTTTAATCTGCTCCGATTCATTGCCTTTTATACGCTTATAATGACATTTGTGTATTCCGCTATCAGATATAAAACACCCTGGTGTATGCTGAGCTTCCTGCACGGCATGATTCTATTAGCCGGTGTCGGAACCGCCGTCGTGTTAAAACTGACGCAGCATATTTGGGCTCGTTTGCTTATTAGTTTTTTATTGCTTGCCGGCGGAGTCCATCTTGCCCGGCAGGCTTATTTAGGCAATTTCAGATATTATGCCGATCCTTGCAATCCTTACGTTTACGCTCATACAACGACGGACATCTTCACCATGGTTCAACGTGTAGAGGAAATCGCTAAGGTTGAGGATGGGGAAAAAACTGAGATTCACTTTATTTGTCCTGATGAGCATGATTTCTGGCCTTTCCCGTGGTATCTGCGATCCTTCCCAAATGTCGGTTACTGGAACGCTGTTACAGACAGGGTAGTTCATGCTTCTGTTATTATTGCCTCTCCAGGTGTGGAGAAAGAGCTTCTAAAAAAGTTATATGAGCTGCCGCCGCCGGGACAAAAGAAACTGTATGTGCCTCTTTTTGATACTTATATGGCACTACGGCCTGGTGTCGAATTACGCGGCTATGTGCCGAAAGAATTGTGGGACCGTTTGCAACAACAAATAAAAAACCCGCAATAAATTGCGGTACGTGTTTAGCCAGGGGAAAACCATCCCCAAAGCCTACGGCTTTGAGGCTGCCACCCAATAAAGAAGAATGTGTGGCAGCCCCAAGCGCTGGACTTCCTCGAAGCGGAGTCCAAGCTTGGGGATGGCCGAGTATTTCGTATCTGGCTAAACACATACAAATTGCGGGGCTAAATATATCTTTATTTAGCCCACGTTCCACGTGGGGTCTTTTTTTTGATAAGAAATGAATCTTCCCCAACCAGATAATTTTATCGAGGGTGATTGGTGTGCAATAACCGGTGTTCACCGTTTTTGCCACGAGGCTATGGCGGCCACCTTCGAGATTTATATTCAGCATGACGATGTCCACTATGCTCAGCAGGCGGCCAGGGCAGCTTTTAATGAGCTTGATCGCATTGAAGCCGAGCTTAGCAGATTCATTGAAAATAGTGACGTATCCCGTATAAACAACCTCGCTGCCAATCAGCCTTTGCGAATCGGGCTGGCTGCATTTGAATGCCTGCAGCAAAGCTTCAATATCTATAATGAAACCAACGGAGCTTTCGATGTTACCGCCGGGTCTCTCTTGAAGTGCTGGCTTAACAAAGATAAGACCGCGCGCACGCCAAACCAGGCCGAGCTGGATGTTGCAAGGCAGAATACCGGCATGAATCTGATAAAATTGAACGAGACCGACTTTACGGTGGAGCTGTTGAGAAGCCCGATGAAAATCGACCTCGGTGGTATTGGCAAGGGATACGCACTTGACAGGATGGCCGAATTGCTGCGCGAATGGAGCATTGACATTGCCCTGCTTCATGGAGGCTATAGCTCGGTTTTAACCCTCAATGCGCCGGTCAATACAAATGGCTGGCCTGTTACATTAAGCAATCCTCGCAATCGCAAGCAGACATTAGCTTATCTCTATTTACAGAACCAGGCTATGAGCGGCTCAGGTTTGCAGTGGTGTCGGCATATTATTGACCCACGACAGGCCAAACCGGTCGAGGGAAAACTTGCCGCCTGGGTCTGTGCTGTGGATGCTGCAACGGCTGATGCCCTTTCTACTGCTTTTATGATAATGACACCGGACGAGATTCAACAGTATTGTTCACGTCATCCGCAGCGCCGTAGGGCGTCTGCCGTGAGGCATCCTGTGGACTGTGGAGTACAGGCGTTGGTCATACCTGAACATGAGGGGCAAGAAGTACCAAAGTCCGAAGGACTCCTATCGGAGGACAAACTTTTACATTTCGGTTCCTGGAATTTACCCCGTTAGATAAAACATGTGAGATAAAATCTCTCTAATGTATCTTATCTAACGGGATTACAATCAGAAAACGTGCAGGAATCTCCCCAATAGGCATGTGTTTAGAGAAAGAAAATAATCCCAATCCGCCTAACCGTCCCTCCTTAGACAGGATTCGGCGGATTGGGTATAGCTTGTGGTAATTCAGAGCACTCCGACTTGTCGGACAAGTCCGATACTACGCTGAAATTTTTTGTGTTTCGCATAATCCCACATTAAGGATTCCCACAAGTCCTTCCTGTCCGGCTACGGCTCAGTGCTTCGCCGAGACGAGAGCCGGACTCCAAACAAGGGGCTAAATACACCGCAGTGTACGCCTTAGGCGTATTTAGCCCATAGTTTTACCGCAGATTCCTCGGCTAATCTGTAGTATATACTTGATAATGTCCGGCACGCTAATAATGCCGACAACTTTTCCAGCAGAAGTTATAGGCACACGTCGGAAAAGATTCTTCGCTAAAAAGTCACAAACATCGAACAAATTGTCATCCTTGTCGAACGAAATCACCCGCTCAGTCATAAAATGACGAACTCTCTTGTTTTCGAGATTGCCGGCATCGTAAATAATGTTGTACGCCAGGCTTACTACATCCATCTCGGTAATAACTCCCACCAGCGTCATGTCATCCTCAACTACAGGCATACCAGAAATCTTTTTTCCCAGCATTAGCTCCATCGCCCGAAGTATCGAAGTATTCTTTTTAACAGCAATTACATCGCCGTTCATAACATCTTTTGCTGTTAGCATTATAACTCCCTATGCTCGGCGTACTTATATCCTTAAAACTAACCATGCTGGTTAGGTGAAAAACTTATCTATATTAAATATATGGCGTTTGTGAGTGTTTATTTATTGTCTATTTTCAAAAATTTTTTAAATTTCCTTGTGTAATTTGTTGAATGAAACAC
>CAZQKO010000050.1:7084-14794 GCA_964593945.1 uncultured Pirellulales bacterium
TGTCTATTTTCAAAAATTTTTTAAATTTCCTTGTGTAATTTGTTGAATGAAACACAGATAGCCGCGTGCGATTCATTTGGCTAAATATATACGTAAGGCAGTAACGTTGACCCCGTAAGAAATCTCCCGTCGGACTTCGGCTCTGAGGCTCAAGCTCGAAGAGAAATAGCCAATGAAAAAGAGAAAGGAAAAATTTCTAACGGGGTTGATTCAATTGTTGCTCATCTTCTGGTCGTCGAGATTAACAGGTTCACCACCTGGCGACCAAACGCCCCGGCGAGAAAGCAAAGAGCCTTCCAGCCTGTAAAGAGCAACCAGAGCCTTTAGGAAATTGGCGAACGATTGTATCTCGGCAATCTGACTGGCAACAAGATCACGCTGAGCCTGGGCCACAAGCAGCGATGTGGATTTACCCACCCTGAATTTCTCAGTCTCGGCTCGGAGCTTTTCCTCCTGAAAATTGCGAGTGGCAGCTGTAGCGGCAATCTGTTCGCGGGCACTTGTTACCTCTATATAGGCGGAGCGCACATCGACCTGCACAAGCTGGATGAGATTCTCCAAGGCTGCATGGAGCTGCTGCTTGCTAATGACGGCTCGACTGTACCGGGCACGAGCAGCCTGGTTTACAGGGGGAAATTCGAACGTCAGGCCCATGATGACGTCGTAACTGTCACCAAATACATTACGCGAAGATTTGTCGAAAGTGTCCGCATAGCCCGTCTTGCCGAATGCGATAAAAGCATCAAGCTTCGGCAACAGGCCGTTCTTGGTTCTTACCACCTCCAAATCACCCCGTTGTATCTGCAGACGTGCCTGATTCAGGTCCGGCCTCATCTTCAAAGCAACTTGAACGTGCTGCTCAACATCATCAAGCTCGATATCAGGCAATAAGGTCTGATATTCGAGAACAATGTCCCTGTTCCAGTCGATAGAAGGCTGCGGATTGAGCAGCCGAAGCAGCGCCAGCCGCTCCTTGGCAAGATTGCTCCGTGCATTTATCAGGTTTTCTCTGCCAAGCGCTACCTCAGCCTGGGCGGCGGCTAATTCGGTCTCAGCGAGCCTTCCAATTTTTATTCTTTCCTGAGTCTCAGCTAACTGTTGCTCGGTAAGATTCAGTGAGTTGGTGTATATTTCAATCTGCTTCTGGGCAAGGGCGAAATCCCAGAATTTCGATTCGACCTCTTCCAGAATAATCTCTGTAAATCCGCGCAGCTCATACGCCGATATGAGCGTATCGAGCCTGACCTGGTTCACGCGAGCCATATTCGCTCGGATATCCAGGCCCTGCAGAAGTGCCTGAGTTACGCTGACGCCGAGACGATTAGAGGTAAACGTATCGCTGTAAAGAGATGAGTCGGTATAATTTGAGCTTCCCTCAAGTCCAACAGTTGTGCCGGTGGGAAAGAGCTTGCTCAGCGAAACTGTGCCTGTGACGGTATCTGCAACCTGACTTTCGGTACTGGAGCCGGCTCGCCCCAGCCTTTCGGATACTGATCTTCTCTGAGTGACGTCGGCGCCAAGGACAGGCTCAAAAACCGAAAGCTCCTCCTGCTCGAACGTTCGATTTATTTCCGGATTCATCCTCTCGACGATAAGCGAGCGATTGTTTTCCATGGCCAGCAGGATAGCTCTCTGAATATCTACCTTAAGAGGGCCTTCCTCAACCGCTGCCTCGTTTGCATCAACAGGTTCAGCAGATAAAGTGGCTTGAAGTCCACAGATAAGGTATTGGTGGGGCAAACCCCACCCTACCAATAAGGCCAAAAAAACAGAGGCCAGATTTACGGCAATCACAAGCAATTCCTCTTTAGAATTATGTCACACTTCCACCGGATGACGCTGAACCGGGACGACGACGTTCAAAAATCGAATAAACAACCGGAACAAAAACCAATGTAATAAAAGTTGAGCTAAGCAGACCTCCAATGACGACTCTGGCCATCGGGGCTTGAGCTTCACCTCCTTCACCAAGGCCGAGGGCCAAAGGCAACAGGCCAAAGACGGTCGTTAAAGCAGTCATAAGAATCGGTCGTAGCCTCCTTCGGCCTGCTTCCTCGATAGCCTCCCGAATCGGCATCGAGTCACGACGACGCAGCAGATTGGTATGGTCAACCAAAAGAATCGCATTGTTGACGACGATTCCGCCAAGCATAATGCTTCCGATGAAGGACTGAATATTAAAAGTCGTCCCCGTGAAAAAGAGCATTAGGATTACTCCTATCGCGGCCAACGGCACCGAAAACATTACCACGAACGGATCGCGTAAAGATTCATACTGACAGGCCATCACCATATAGACCAGTACCAGTGCCAGAACGCAGCTAAGCAAAAGCTCTCGAAACGACTTTTGCTGCTCTTCATAATCGCCGCCGAAGCCGATGGTAAAGTCCCGCGGCACAGGTACAGATTTAAGCCGCTGTCGGATGTCCACGAGAACCGAGCCCATGTCCCTACCACTGATGTCGGCAGAGACCGTCACAATGCGTTCCTGGTCTTTTCGCTCAATCACAACGGGGCCGCTTCGGGGGCCTGTGCTTACGACGTTTTTGATGACAACAGGCTGGCCTTCGGAGTTGGTCAGGGTCAAATCGAGAATGTCACTCAACTTCATCTTCTCAGCTTCTCTGAGCTTGACTAAGATTGTATATTCGTCACCGGCCTGACGATAATAGCCGGCATTTGTTCCTGAAAGAATAGTTTGAAGGGCACCGGCGATTTTTGATACGGACAGGTTCATATCGGCAGACTTTTGGCGATCTATAAAAATCAGCTCCTCAGGACTTCCTGATTCCCTGCTGATTCTTGCATCTGTGACTCCTTCCACCGATTCCACGAGGCTTTTTACCTGCTCTGCCAGCATATCCGCCATCTCAAGGTCGTAGCCGCGGATTTCAACCTCAATCCTGTCGCCCTGTGATGTTCCCATACGGAGGATAAACAGTCCCTGGCCGGCACGGGTTCGGATAATCATTCCTGGAATATTACTCAGCTTGCGCCGCAGGTCATCGGCAACCTGTTCGCTCGACCTGCTCCGCTGTGATTGCGGCTTCAGTGATATTCGCATCCTGCCGGTATGCCCACCGGACCCACGCCATCGTGAGCCACCCACGCTTGTCACAACGTTTTGGATTTCAGGCACAGATTCATCAACAATTTTCTCGATGACTCTGAATTTCTCATCCATCAGATCCAGGCGGGTGCCAACCTGCATCTCACCTGAAATCCTTACCTCTCCCTCATCCGTGGCCGGCATCAGTTCCGCACCGATATACGGAATCAATAACGCGCTTGCGGCAATCACAAGAACCGCCAAGGCCACCACAGCAACACGATGATTCAGAGCAACATGGAGCAGCTTTTTGTAGTTGTCCTCCAGAAGGTTAAAAAATCGCCCACTGATTTCGAACATCCACCGAAAGGCGTCCTGTGGACTGCTTCCAATACTACTCTGCGAAGCACGAGGACCCGTCCTCTGCGCTGTATCCTTTGAGATAGAAGAAAGAATCCGGGCAGATAGCGTTGGTACTACCGTAAGAGCCACCACCAAAGAGCATAGAAGCGAGAAAGCAACTACAACCGAGAGCTGTTTAAACATCACGCCGGACATGCCCCTCATAAAAACCAGCGGTAGAAAGACAACCATCGTAGTCAAAGTGCTGGCAATAATGGCGGATGTCACCTCCTCAGTGCCGTTAACGGCGGCAGAGGCCAATCCCTCGTCTGATTCCCTGATTCGAAAGATATTTTCCAGCACAACGATCGCGTTATCAACGAGCATACCGATCCCAAGAGCCAGCCCACCCAAGGTCATTATATTTAGGGTGAAACCGCCGAAATACAACAAGGCAAAAGTGGCGATAATCGAGACCGGAATCGCAGTGGCGATAATCACGGTGCTTCGCACATTACGTAAAAACACAAGCAATACGATTACAGCCAGAATTCCTCCATAAACCGCGGAAGAGCCGACATTACTGATAGAGCGCTGAATATAGTCGGATGTGTCGATTATAGATATTATTTTAATCTGCGGGATGTCGTGATTAATGCGTTCGAGCTCTTTTAGCGCACCGCGTGCGACCTCCACTGTGTTTTTCCCCGATTGCTTATTAACCGACAGCCTTATGCCCGGCTCGCCGTCGACTCGGACAATTCTTGTGATTTTCCGCCAGGAATCCTCTACGGTAGCGATCTCTCTCAACTGAATGGGCATACCCTGGCGAACTGTGATGACCGTATCTTCCAATTGCTTCAGGTCGGTATATTCACCCGGCGTCCTGATGGTGACTTCAAAATTTCCCCTTTCAATAGTACCGGCGGGTATGTTTACGTTTCCCTCGCGAATACCGGTGATAATTCTGTCAAGCGGTATGGTCAGTGCGTTTATCTTGGCCGGGTCGAGACTGACGTGAATCTCGCGTTCAAGGCCTCCCCAAATATCAACGGCAGCTACACCAGGCACCCGCTCGAGGCGATATTTGACCTGGTCTTCAATAATCTGTCGAGCCTGGATGGGGTCTAATTTGCTGGAGGCGCCAAGAATTAATATTGGAAAGCTTGCGAGGTCAAATTTGCGAAGGGTAGGCCTGTCGGCTTCCTCAGGCAGACGCCGGACAACACGGTCCAAACGGTCTCGAATGTCATTTGCAGCGGCATCAAGGTCGGTCCCCCAGGAGAAAGTCACGCGGACTGTGCCCTGGCCTTCGACAGATACGGATGTCACCTCTTCCACGCCGGGTACGGCACTCATAGCCTCCTCAATAGGTCTTGTTATAATCTCCTCGATTTCTTCAGGGCCGGCGTTCTCGTAAGAACAGGAAATGCTCAGAGTCGGAAATGAAATGTCAGGCATAAGGTCTATCGGCAGCCGTAACAGCGAGATACTGCCCAGAAGCACTACTATCAGCACGACCATAATCGTGAATATGGGGCGGTGGACGGAAAAGCGCGAGATTCTCATTTTGAATCTCCCGACTTCTTGCCGTCATTGCTCATCACCGGTTTGCTGTTTTCTTTGGGAGGAATATTTTCCGGTAGTGTGATATCAGAGCCATCCTCCAGAAGATGATTGCCCATCGTGACCACAAATCCCGATTCGCCGAAGTCAGACAGCTCCCTGATTTCAGCCGATTCACCGCTGATAATCCCTACCGTCACGGGGACAAAGCGGGCTTTAAGATTGTCTCTATCAGCAATAAAGACGCCTTGCCTATCGTTCCTTCTGACTAAAGCGGCAAGCGGAATAAGTGTAGCGTTATCGTGACTTGCAAAATCAATCCTGGCCCTTATAAACATTCCCGGCCGCAACAGTTCTTCGGAGTTTGGGATTTCGATTTCCACTCTTGCCTGCCTGGAGCTTTCCTTAAGAAGCGGCGCTATTCGAACGATGCTGCCGGTAAAGGTTTTGTCGGGATAGGCATCTGTAGTGATGTTTGCAGACTGACCGACGCTAACTTTCGGATAGTCCCTTTCGACGACATAAACAACAGCCGTCAAGGGTTCATTTTCAAGGACAGAAACAATGGGCTGATTGGCCTGCAGCAGCGTACCTTCGTCCACGAATCTTTCGCCGACAACTCTGGCCTCGTCGCCATGTTCCCAGAACGCCTGAACCCGAGTATAGGACAGCCGAAGCTCTGCAGCTTTAAGAGCGGTTTCTTTTTGAGACACTTGAGCAAGTGAAACCTTTAACTGCGTCTGATGAGCGTTGTAAGCAGCCTCGGCTTCTTCCAGCTCGGAGGCCGATGCGATTTGTTTTTCACGGAGCGCTTTTGCTCTTTCGAATTCCCGCCGAGCGAGCTCGAGATCACTGGTATAATTTTCGGCGTTCGCCTTGGTGACCTGTAATTCCGCTTTGGCCTGTTCCACCTGCTGGCGATATTCCTCATCTTCGAGAATCGCGATTACCTGATTTTGCTGAACCGTATCACCAACATTGACGAGCAGTATTTTAAGCCAGCCGGCTGCTTTCGGTGCGACGACGAACTGTGATTTTGGAAAGAGAGAGCCGGTAAAAATTCCGATGTCTTTGATCATGCCTCTACGGATTGGCTGAATTTCGACAGCTACAGCAACAGCCGATCTGCCCCGGCCTAAACCGGTACCGGCAGTAGCGGTAATTCTTTTATACGCCTGCCAGCCAACGATTGCAATAATTGCCAAAATAATCAATCCCGAAAGGAGCTTTTTCATCTCTTTTTTCCAATAACCTTTTTTTGGCGGGTCAAAGGCCATCCGTTTTTCGTTTAGCGGTTGCGCTGCTCGTTTCGTCTATCGTCTTACGTTGAACGCAACCGTAACGAGCTTCGCAACCGCAACCGTTTAACACAACCTCACTTTTTAGGCACTCTAAACTTTATCCGCCGTAGGCGGATTAAGTTCACTTTTGTTCATGTATTTTGTTTCACACTCTATGTAAGTATCGCAAAATTGCTGCGAAAAGTCAAGAAATCCGCACTCGTACCTCGATCCTCGCGATTGGATTAAAATGAATATCGAGCATCAGATTCATCTTTTAGTTTTTGGTTTTCGTCTTTTGGGCCTCCTTGCTCTTTTGCCTTCCTTTCGTCTTATTGTTCCTGTTAGAGGCTCAATTGGTGCCACATTTAATTGACGGGCGGGGATATTCACGGAAATAATTCGAACCTGCATGGCTTGTCCCAAACGAATGCTAAGGCCTGTATTTTGGCTGACGATGCACTGAGATTTTACATCGTATTTCCATCTGTCCGGTCCAAGATCGGTCATCTGGATAAGGCCTTCAATACCGAGCCTTCTCGATTGGACAAATACGCCAAAGTTGGTAAGGCCGGTGACAACACAATCAAGCTCGTCACCAATCTTTTTGCTCAACATTTGCAATATCAGCACCATCTTCAGCTCTCTTTCGGCGTCCTCAGCCCGCTGCTCGGTAAAGGTGATGTGCTTGCCGATTTCAACTAAATTTAGACCAACTGCAATCTGCTTAGCTGTATCTATGCGATTTTGAAGGTAGCATTGCAGAATGCGGTGAACAAGTAAATCCGCAAAACGGCGTATCGGGCTGGTAAAGTGACAATAATGAGTCGAAGCCAGCGCGAAATGGCCGATGTGTTGAGGTGCGTATTGAGCCTTTTCAAGACTTCTCAGGACCGCCAGATTCACAGCTAAAGTGCAATCAGCACCTTCGACAGCGGCTAATAAGTTTTGTATCGCCTTTCTGTCCGGTGTTCGCGGCATATTAAAGCCAAAGGCTTTTACAAACAGAGCCAGGTTTTTCATACTCAAGGCATCCGGCTCCGGATGAATCCGCCTGATGAAAGGGACATTAAGCCTATCCAGAAGTGAGGCGACAGCATCGTTAGCCTCTACCATAAACATTTCGATTATCGTGTGTGTATAACTGTCATCCGTGGGGCGGGCATCCACTACTCGTCCGGATTTATCCATTACTAATTCTGTTTCCGGCAGAGCCAGATGTATCATTCCGTTCTTTGTTCGCCGCTTTTCAATCACGCGGGCGAGTGTCTCCATATCTTTTAGTAGCTCAATCACCTCCGGCTTAGCGCCTTTTGTATGGCCTTTCAAAATCCTGTCGGCTTGTTCGTAGGTTAAACGCTGCGTCGAGCACATCACACTGTTGGCGAATTTACGGGATAAGACTTTTCCTTGCTGGTCGTATGTTAAATATACGCCTTTAACAAAACGCTTCTGGCCCGGCTGAAGGCTGCA
>CAZQKO010000051.1:0-14544 GCA_964593945.1 uncultured Pirellulales bacterium
TATTTGCCTTTTTGTTTTTTAGTCTTTATGCCGAACAGTAATATAGGTGCTGATATGGCTACAGAAGAATAAGTGCCTACGATCAAGCCAAAGATTAGTGCAAAGTTAAATCCTCTTAGCTTGGTACCACCGAAGATGTACATTGTCAACACAACGAGTAGAGTAGTAAAAGCCGTCAATATGGTTCTTGATATAGTCTCGTTAATACTATTGTTAATTATCTGTGGCGTCAAAGTACCTTTGCGGCGATTTTCACGGATACGGTCGTAAATAACGATTGTATCGTTGAGCGAATATCCAATTAGAGTCAGGAAGGCTGCTATCATTGCCAGGTCAATTTTGAAATCCCCAATTAAAAGTTTCTGGCCGATAATTGTTCCCGCGATGTAGGTGCACACTGTGACTGCTCCAAGGGTCGCGCAGGTGTCGTGGAAGAGTGTTACCACGGCGCCTAATCCATAACGCAGGTTACCAAACCTGAACCAGATGTAAGCAAGAAGCGCCGATAGCGACAGCACAATTGCGATTAAGGCCTGTGTTCTTGCTTCTGCACCTATGGAGGGGCTTATCTGTGTCACCCGTGGTAGAGATGTTTCCAGCTCAGTGGCGGCTGTAACCCTGGTTGTTTCGTTTTCAACGAATTGTGTCCATTCGTCCTCTGTTAGCTTTCGCAATCCCGCTTCTTCCATAGCGCTGAGATAGGCAAAGGAATTGATTGGCTGGTTTGGGTCCGGTGCTCTCAGATTTGGGCTGAGGATTTTATAAGAGTTCCAATCAAGTGCCTGCATGTCAGGCTTGAATCGTAAAAGCTTCAGCCTTTGGTCGACATCCTGTACCGTGGCAGCTCTTTTGATTCTACATTCGATTTTGATACCGCCCAGAAAATCAGCAAGTTCCGGGTAAGAATCAATAAGATCATCAGTAATTTTTTCCTTTGAGGTTATTTCAAGTCTTAAATTTTGCTGTATTTCCAGATAATCTGCAAAAGCAGTTTTTATCGCATCGTTAACCACTTCGTCTATTTTTGGCTTTGTGATGGCGGCATTAGGGAATGCCGAGGCCAGCACATTTTCGACCAATGATGGGCTTATTTCACTCGTGGATATCACAAATGCTTGCCCTGAGCCTGTCGAATGGGAAGAATTGCCCGTGCTCGCCTGTATCACCGTCAAGTTATTGAGCTTGCGGTCGAATTTGGTCTGAGCTTTTGTGATTGCAGCGGTTATACTGTCAACCGTGTTTTGGACTTGACCTTCAGTCCTAGGGACTCCTAACGGAGATTGAGGGAAAGTAACAGTAACAGTGGTTTTGTTGGTTGCGGTTGTGGTTATTTCATAAGACCTGCCAGATTTGCCGACGCTATAGATGTTTGATGCTGCCAGAGCAGGATTGGAAAGGTCAAGGCCAACATTATGTATTCTGTCTTCTACGTCCTGGCGTGATAAATTCGCATCTTCTTTCAAGTTGATTTGTACACTCGTTCCTCCGGTGAATTCGATGTCGTATTTGTTGTTTTCAGCTTTGTCTCTGGTGAAGAAAATAGTCAGACCACCTACAATTAGTATCGCAGAGATAGTTAGAAAAATCGGTCTATAGCTCATCCAGTTTATATTCGGTTTGTGGATAAGCTGCAGCATAAAAAGACGTTCTTTGATCAGTTTTTTTGACAACAACCAGTCGAAAATTACTCGAGTCACGAACAGGGCCGTAAACATGCTTGAGCTAAGGCCAAGCATGAGAACTATAGCAAAGCCTTTTATGTCTTCAGAAGCGACCCAGTATAGAATCGCTGCTGAGATAATGGTTGTAAGGTTGGAATCGAAGATAGCGCTAAATGCTTTTTGGTAACCGTTTTTTATGGCGTTTCCAACGGATGAGCCTTTCTTTTGTTCTTCACGAATTCTTTCAAAAATCAGCACGTTGGCGTCAACGCTCATGCCGATTGTTAATATAATGCCGGCAATGCCCGGTAACGTGAAGGTTGCTCTAAGGCCTGCCATTATTGCCAGGACAAATAGGATGTTCAGAAGCAGCGCCGTATCAGCGATTGAACCGGCAAGTGTATAGTAGGTTAACATACAAAGTATTACAGCAACAAGGCCGATGAAGCCTGATATGACGCCCTTGTCTCGGTTATCGACGCCAATGGATGGGCCGATGCTTCTAATTGAAATTGGCTGCTCAATCAGTCTCGCTGGTAAAGAGCCGGCGTTTAGCTTATTAACCATATCAAAGACTTCTGTCTGTGCGAAGTCGCCGGTTATTTGACCGCGAGTGGTAATTCTCGTGTTAATCTTTGGTGCTGATATGGCGATTTTATCAAGCAAAATACATAGTGGTCGATCAATATTTTTTCCTGTAATGTTACCGAACAGCCTGCCGCCTCTTTCATCTAAAACGAAGTCTATAGCGTTTCGGCCATATTCATCTTGTCCTGGTGCAGCCTTAACCAGTTTCCAGTCTTTGCCGCCGGCCTGATGCTGCATAGTTTCATTTGGTCTGTTGCTCGCAAGGACGTAATATTTGGTGCCAAACGGAGCGATAATATTACTGGGAACTTTCCATTCTTCAATATTTTCAATTTCCAACCACGTGAATTTATTATCCGATGCGAATTTGGGACCTTTTTCCGTAAGCGACTTGGCATAAGCTTCAGCTTCACCAATGGTTAATCCGGACTGCTCAAGGCGGTCTGTTGTAGGCAATATTCTAAATTCCAGTATTCCGGCGCCTTTTAGCATCCGCTGTAAATCACTTGGATCATCGAGTCTGCCTCTGAAAGGACGATATTCGTCGAATGCTGCCACAACCTGGTCAATTGTCTGTGCACGGTCTGGAAAGTCAGCTTTCAATTTTTCGATCTGCTGCTTCCTTTCGGCTGACTTGGGTGACATTTCCAATATTAAGTCTAATTGCTCCTCAGTCAGGTTTAATTTATCAAGCTCTCTTTCTGTTTCTTCGTATAAGGTGTTTTTTTCGGGTAGTTGATTGGCAACTTCAGCCCATCGTATATAAGTATCTATATATGTGGTTAGCAGATCGAGGTTGTTTGCATCGCCGATAAATTCCGTCAGAGTTTTTTGGAGCTGTTGCTTGTTTAGCTTAGACCAATTGCTCCTGTTTTGCTCAATCTGGTCCAGGTCAAGGCCAGCCGATGATATTTTTTCTGCGTCGGCTTTTAGTTCGGCGTCGATCTTATCTCTTTTATCCCGTAGATCTTTCAATTCATCATGAGTTTTAGCAAGTGACTCAAGAATTGTTAATCTATTAGGGTCTCCTTGAGCTATATCATTAAAATCTTTATTTCGCTGTTCTATAGGTTCTTTTAAAGAGCGGATGATTCTGACGCGGTTTACGTTTTTGGCAAGTAGTTCCTCTTTGGCTGTTTCGAAATTCTGTCGTTTCTGGCGTGCTTCAGCGCTGGCCAGTGGCATCTGTATCTCGAAGCGGGTATTGCCCTGCGGCCGCCATATCAGATTTTGCATATTAGCGGGATCTATTCGCCTTCGCAGAACGGTTATCATTCTCTGAGCCAAATCTTTCTGTTCTGCATTTGTAAGGTCATGGGTGTCAATTTCATAGATAAGACTCGTTCCGCCTGCAAGATCAATTCCTGGCTTTAATGTTTTATCTGGCGGGTATAAAGTCCATGCTGCAAGGAGCACTAAAACGATAATCAAAATAGCTTTCGGCGTTAAATTCTTGCCCATAAATTTCCTCAAATGGTTAAAGGGTGATTGGTCCCTCAGGGACTGGTTAAATGGTTATTTCTATAATCACTCACCAATCACGAGTTACCAGTTACCAATCACAGGTTACCAAATTACGATTTATCTTTCGCCAAATTTTTCCCGATTGCTGAAGCTGCAATTTTTATTTTCGTATTATTGGACTCATCTACTTTCAATGTGATCTCATCACCCTTAATATCAACTATCGTTCCAACAATTCCGCCGATGGTTCTAACTCGATCGTTTTTTTGCAGCGTTTCCAACATTTTTCTATGCTGCTGTTTTTGTTTTTGAGGACCTCTGAAAATGATAAAGTATAACATTACGAACATTAAGCCAATGAAGATCAGAGAAGTATAGCTACTCGCAGATCTTCGTCCTTCGTTTCCGGCAGGGGGGGCGTTGGAGTCAGGTACGAGAGTTGTTGTTTGGCCTTCTTCGGTAACAGGCTCGGAAGAAATGCTTGAAGTAGCTTCCTGGCCTTCAGCTTGAGCTAATATCCAAATATTATTCATTTTTTAGTTTCCTTTCATCGTTTATGGTATTGCATATACCTTATCCGTCAGCAAAAAACAATACGCATACTAAAAAGTAACATTTATAACCTGAATTTGCTGGGAATTACAGAGAAATTGAATGAATTAGCTAATTTTTTGCAGTGTCGAAAGATCGATATTTTTTGAACTGCTCTGCCGCCCAAGTATCAAATTCATCGTTTTCCAATGTAAGCCTTATTTTTGCCATGAGTTTCTGGTAAAATCTCAGGTTGTGCAGGGAAACTAAAATCGGACCGAGCATTTCGCCACAGTTGAAGAAATGTCTTATGGTAGCCCTGCTGAAATTTTTACAGCAATAGCAATCACAGCCGATCTCGATTGGTCTGCCATCTTCTATATGGACGTTGTTCCTCATACGCACCGGGCCGTTTTCAGTAAAAGCAAAAGCGTTGCGTCCATTCCGGGTCGGCAGAACGCAATCAAACATATCCACGCCAGCTCTCACCGCAGCAATTATATCCGCTGGAGTGCCAACACCCATTAGATAGCGGGGCAAGTCTTGCGGCAAAAGCCGTGTAGTATGCGTAACTGTTTGAATCATATTATCATGCCCTTCACCTACACTTAAACCACCGATAGCATACCCGTCAAAGCCAAGTTTGACAAGCTCTGAGGCGCAGTGAGTACGAAGCTGTAGATTTATTCCCCCTTGTACAATGGCAAACAATAGTTGATTATCGTTAGTATGTGCCTGTTTGCAATGCCTTGCCCAGCGGATTGTCCTTTCTACTGCTTCTTTTAGCTGCCTCTCGTCGGCGGGAAAAGGCGTGCACTGGTCAAGACACATTATTATGTCGGCGGCCAGTTGGTTCTGAATTTTCACTGCCATTTCAGCATCAAGGTATATTTTAGTTCCATCTACATGACTGGTAAATTCAACGCCATCATCATCAATCTTGGTCAGTGGGCTTAAAGAAAAGATTTGATATCCACCGCTGTCGGTTAGTATCGGCCTATCCCAGGCCATAAACTTGTGCAGTCCGCCGAGCTTTTCGACTACATCAACACCCGGCCTGAGCATAAGGTGATAGGTATTGGCTAAGATTATATCGGCGCCGGTCTCTTTGAGTTGTTGTGGAGTTATACCTTTTACCGCGCCAGCGGTGCCGATCGGCATAAAGGCAGGCGTTTCAACCTTGCCGTGTTTCGTAATCAATAATCCCCGGCGAGCATTGGTGTTGGGATCCTGATGGAGAATTTGGAAGGTAACCATCTCAATAAATTTTTACAACCTTTGAACCTGGGTAATAATATGTGAGGATCTGATTGGCAGTTTTTCCGTGTCTTGCCATTCCTTGAGCTCCGTTTTGGCACATTCCTACGCCGTGGCCCCAGCCTCTGCCCGCTAAGAACGCCCATTTATCATCCCATTTTTCAATTTGGCAGATGGTGCTTTGTATTTGTCTGCCGGTCGGGTCGATTGATAGACGTAAGTCTTCAGCCCGCAGAAAATCACTTTTACCGGTCGAACCTACCAGTTTGATTTTGGTCAATCGTGAGAATGTTCCATAGTTGCTTTGTTCAGCCGGCAGAATGTCAGTAATTTCTCCGAGCTGTTTTAGCTGTGGGTATTTTTGAAATAATCTGGTTGTAACAGTGCTTTTAGCGAATTGGGCCATAGGCCAGAAAAATAGAGTAAGTTTTGCCACATCCTTACAATAGGGACATGCAACTCCGGCCAATGGTCCAAAGGAATCACCAAAGACATTTTTGCTGTTTTCGGTATGGCCGCCACAAACTGAGCTGTAGTAGGTAGGGAATATACCTTCGGCACCGTCAGGATGCCTGCAGGTTAATACCTGGCCGTAGGTATCATTCACGGCATTCCATACCGGGGCTGATTCGGCTTTAACGCCGAGATATACCTGGTTGGCTTGTGTCTTGGCAACGTCCCAGTTGCGTTTCGTACCAAAGCGATTTTTGATGTACAGACAATAGGTTCTTGCAGCGATTGCCTGGGCCTTTAGCGCCTCCGGCTCCCAGTAATCAGGCATTTCGGAACCTATTACACCGGCCAAATACGGTTCAAGCGGAACAAGATTAATAACATCAAAGGTACTGCCGTTAGGATTTATTATAAGCTCTAATTTGCCTCGGTATTCAATGCCGTTCAGGCTGAAGATATGTGGTTCATTGGGATAAACGATTAGCTTACCGCTTGTGAAAGTCCGACCGGCGATTGTAAGTTTACCGGCAGATAGCTTTATCTTTATCGGTTCTTCGAGTGAGCTAAAACTTGTCTCTAAAGGCGGAAGCTCATCCAGATTGGTGACGTTGAAATATGAGGCGGTTTGAACACTACAGTCTGTGATATTGCTGAGCAGAAGCACCCTGATCCAGTAGCGTTGTGCAGCGTCCATCTGCGGTGTAGGCCTGACAAGCTCTCTTGGCTTACACCCAAGGTGAATCGTCAGATAAAGGGAAAGTACTGCCCAAAAGACTATCCACGATAGGAGCTTTCTGTGCTTTGCAGCTAATTGGGCTACAATTAAAGAAGACATTAAAAATAATCAGCATCGAATTAACGATAAATAGCCGGTCAGTCTAATTGTCGTAGTGATAATCCGAGATTGGCTAAAGTTCTTTTGATTTCGTTTAGGCTTGTTACGCCGAAATTTTTGCAGCCGAGTAGTTCAGCTTCGGTTTTCTGCAGCAGGTCACCGATAATATGAATGTTTAGCTTTTGCAGGCATTTTCGAGCGCGCACAGATGATTGCAGTTCATCTATCGATTTGTTCAATAGCCCTTGGTCTGCCACAGGAGCAAGAACTGATGTTTCGTCTGAAGAGAACTTTTTTTCCTCAAGAGCCATACCGAGCCGCAATCCTTTCGTTTCGAGAACAGCCTTAATTTCCCGTAACGACGTTTCTCCGAAGTTCTTATAAGATAACAGCTCTATCTCAGTGATATTCAAAAGATCACCGATTGTTTCTATGTTCATTTTCTTGAGGCAGTTTCTGCTGCGCACCGATAGCTCAAAATCAGAGATCGGTGTTTCAAGAATCTGATTTTTGTGCGATCTTTTCTTCTCTTTTTCCTCATCGTAGAACATTGTTTTTGAGCTTTCGATGTCCTTTTCAAACAGAGCTGCTCTTTGGTGATTGGGGTGAAACTCCAGGACATTATCGACACACTGGGAAGCCTTATCGAATTTGCCTATATCTTCATAAAGTACAGCTAAATTCAGCAGCGCGCTTACATAAACCGGAGAGCTGGAGACAATTTGCTTGTAATAATCTATTGCCGCTTCTTCATCGCCGGATAAATCGCAGCGGTAAGCTAAGTGGAAAAGAGCTTTCTGATGGTCATTATCCAGCTCAAGGGCTGTTTTGTAGTTGTCTATTGCTTTATCATAGAGTCCCTGCGCTTCCTGAAGGTGGCCAAGCTGATAGTGGTATTCGGCACTTACGTTTTCAAAATTTGCGCAGGTCTTTAGCTCCTTAGCTGCAGCCTCAAAGTTCGATGCGTGACGATACGTGGCAGCCTTTTCCAGTGTTATGTTTAGTGGGTCAGCTTCGTATTCAAGGCTTTTTTGCAGGTTTTCGATTGCTTCGTTGAATTTGCGTGTTCGCCGAAGTGCAAAGGCCAAATATATGAATTTCTCTTTGCAGTCTTTGGCCTTTTGAAGCTTATCAACAGCCTCATTGAATCTTCCAAGGATACAAAGGCCTATTCCCACCGGCAGAACTTGTGTTGAAGTGCTGGATATGTTTGCCTCTATTTGTTCCGCAAACTTTATCTGGTTGGCCTCGCTGGAGTGGACGAAATGAGATAATTTTGTAATATCGTCCATAGACGGCAATTCATCAGCGAACAGATTAATTTGAGTTTCTGCAATCAACTCCATTGTAATTTTCTCCTGTAATCCTTTGTTTAAATCATTCCTTTTTTCGTCAAGATGCCTTACGGCACTGCGAGCAGACCTTAATGGATGCTAATTATAAAGCCTGAACAGGAATTTGCAATAGTTTTTTAACCGGTATAATTATATGGATTTGTGTCATATTTACTCGCCGCCGGCGTAGCATTTGGCGTAGCTGGGTTCACTAAATAAAGGTTGTTAATATAAAATATGCCAATTTTTGATATACTTAAATCGATCATCTTAATTGAAGATCATCCTTGTTAGCCACGGAATACCTTGGCTAAGAACGCAGGTTTTTACAACAGCAGAAAAAGGCTGCTTTTCAGATACCATGTCTCTAAGTTCAATAATTGCTTTTTGAAAAAGAGTTTTTTTCGTGGTACTGTTTTTATCATTTATTTTATTCATTAAGTTAAGCGTATAATTTATTTTCAAATCACAATATTTCCATATTCTATGGCGTTCGCTAACAAGCGTACCGTGGTTTAAATTAAGTATGTCAATACTTACTTCAGCTCTGGATTTATTCCATGAATTACCCGTATCTGATGGTACAGTATTGCCGCTTTCATCAAAAGACAATAGACCTGGATCTTCAGGTTGAATAGGATCTAACAAATAAGGATGTTCATCATTGATGTCGTCCCTTGGATTATTAGCCCTATAGGTTCCAGATCGCAGAGGGAATTTCGATGATTTTGGAACATTTAAAGCACTGCCAGCTAATCTATAGTTTGTCCAATCAAAAGCGAGCCACCAATAACCCTCCGATTTATTCCCATCTAAGTCTTTGATTTCATTTTTAGGACGAAAGTGATCGACATGCCAATAACTTGCACAATCGCGAGCTTCTGAATACCAACATTTACCATGGGATAACTCATTAAGGAATCCTTCCAAGTCCTTCCATATGTTTTGGTGCTTATTTATAAAATTCTTTCTTTCCGTTTCATCTGTGATAGTAAGAAGCTCTTGAGTTAGCTTATTTGCTTTATCAAGCCATTCTTGTTTAGGTTTTTTATTTGTAATATCGATGTGTCTCATTTCTTTTTAGCAGTTTTCTTTTTTGTGTCACCGTTTTTTTCCCTGGCTAATTCATCCATTATCTTTCTTGCTATCTGTTCCTGTTCTTTAATATCCCTCCCTGTTAGAACTGGTTTTCGATATTCCGGGCGTGAAGCCATAGCTTGAGCATATTTAGTATAGAAGGGGTCTTTGAATGAGGTCATGAATCCAAGCCCAGACAATTTTTGTGTAATCTCTCTCATTTTTGTATTTTCTTGCTCGGTTCGTTTTTCACCTTTTGCAAGTAAATGTGTGCGTTCATCAATTAATTTCTGTGTTTCCAAACCAAGTTGTGATTTAAAACCATATATTTCACTTGTCAATAGGCCTGCTACGCCCATTCCTTTGGGGTCTTCTTTTGGCATTTCAGCGAATATACGGCCTGATTCTTCTCGTTGCATTATTTGTACCTGAGAGCGTTCTAAGTCCGCTATCACCAATGGGTCATGTGTAGCCATAAGAATATGGCTATTTAACTGCTCCCCCACGACCTTTTTGAGCATTTCGAAATACTCTAAACTCCAAGCTGGATTTAGATGTGTATCGGGTTCATCAAGCAGGAAAAGCGACTCATCTTCTCTGGTAAATCTAAGCAATCCCAGCACCATCAATAATTGTTGCTCACCATCGCTAAGTTCACGGAAGGTAAGTGCCCCTTCTACATTTCTGGCTTTGACACGAATTCTTACTTCACTAATGAGATCTGAAATATAAGTACTTTCTAAGGCTTTGAAAAAATTTTGATGATTTTTATATTCCTTGAACAACTTTTGAAGTCTATCAACATCTTTCAAGTATAGGCAAAGATGTTGCAGAGTCTTGCTTCTACCAATCCCGGCTGGAACCCGTTTAGGAAATTGCATAGGAGCAAGAGCATATTCGAAAAGTCTTTCAAGGAAATCTCGCACAACTCCTTTGGCTCCCCAAAAGTCAAGGGGTTTTTTATTTCGGGCCCAGTATGGTTGTTTCATGATGAAAAGAACTGAATCCATCTCCTCTATTCTCAAATAGTTTTTTAAGAAAGCTTTGATATTGGTATCTTGCTCTAGAAAAAATACGAGCAGGGCAAACTGGCTGTGAACCGGCCTCGCATAAAATAATCGGCGTAGGGGCTGATCAACACCACCGAGGAGATCATCGCGAAATCTCTTCTGGTGCCTCTCAAAATGCTCTTCCATTCGACGGCTGGGGCCTGAGTAGTAGCCAAAGACGAAGTTGGGCAAATACTTCTCCTTCTTCTCGGAAAGTTGGCTGTAAATCATTCCTTCGCCGTCAACGGTTATCATTGCCTTTTTTCGTGGCTCATCAGGAAATGTAGCGATTCGGACTTTGTGCCCCCGGCATTCATAGTCCATGCTATAGGTAAGGCTCGGACCTTCTCCCAAGTCGAGGTCACGGAAAATAATTGTCAGTGCTTCAAGAAGATTCGATTTACCAGTCCCATTTTTACCTACAAGAATAGTTTTTGAGGACTTATCGTCGAATTTAATCTTAAAATCCCGTAAATTCTTGAACTCCTTTATTGTTAAGAATTTGATTCTCATCTTTTAACTGCCTCAAGATATATTTCGGTTTTCTTAGGCCGTAACTCTCGTATTTGCCCCGCCTGAACAGCTGCTCTTAGTTCTTCATAGAAATTATCTATTGAACTTTCTTCAAATCCGGCCATTTTGAAAAGCTGCTCAGGCGGCAGTTTCTTCCCCTTGGTCTTAAGAATCACATTCAACACACGATTCTTTCCGACCTCAAAAACAAGCCTCTTTTTCGTTGTAGTTTTTTTCTTCATGGTTTTTCTAACCTTTCTTTTCTGTTTATGTTGTTTTTCTCGCTCCGCCTTTATCTTTGCCAGAAGTTGCTCCGCGGTTTCGTAATCCCTGCTTTCCTTCTGCGCAATTGCTGCTTCCGTCGGCACAAGTTCGCCGCTGAAGGCCTTAGATAGAATAGCTTGAGGTAGCTTGTTAATTATACCAGAGATCCTCTGATACCGCTCTTGAACCTCATTAACAAGTCCGAACAGACTCTTTATCCGATTAACAATTTCCTCTTGCTCTTCAATCGGGGGAATAGGCACTGTTAAATTCAAGATTAACTCTTTTGTAAGCGCTTGTCTTGTAACTCCATATTGTATTTTCATTATGTGGTCTTGCATAAGAGGAGATGCCAAAAAGTAAGATAACCATGTTGGATTAACAACCTCACAGGGACGGATAATGCATACGTGCTGATTTACTCTGGCTCCTTTCATATGAGGTGGGACTTGAGTGACACGCCCAATAGATGCACCTGTAATATTAAGTAATACGTCTCCAATTTCGACGGTGACAGCATCCAGAGATTTAGCTTGCTTCTCATCAATGTACGCAAGGCCCTCATCTCTGAACCCATCAAAATGAACATTTAAAGAACGAATTAAGGGTATCCCCTCGGCTTTGTAGGAACTCTTTCCTCCCCGCGGTGTAGAACCACTACCAACCTTTGTAGTAAATTCGCTTATTCGGGCTGATACCCATTTTTCGGGCAACTCTAAATCAAGGTCTATTGAATCATTCTTATCATCTACAATACCCAAACGGTCCTTAACTTGTCTTAGAAGCCGCGTTGCTCGCTCGATATTTGGATGCTTTTTTCTCCAATCCTCAGTGAGCTTACCAGAGCAGGCAGCGCTTAAAACTTCCTTTTTGAAGTTATCTAATATAGCCGGAACTTTCTCTAATCGCTCCTTTGCCTTGGCAACACCACTCAATAACTCCTCTACCTTCGTGACAATCCTATCCTGTTCTAATCTCGGTGCAAGAGGTAAAAACTGGTTGTAGATGTCATCACGATTCAGCCCTGGAATGGTAGTTGAACTTTCTAATCTTGGGAGGTCTAAATATTGCAAGACATACGTTAGATAAAGCGGATTCAATCCAAAGAACTTATCAATAAAAAAGGTTGTATCAATAGGCCAGCATGCCGAGTACGAATAATGGATCGCGCCCACAGTTCCTTTACGACCAACTATTATAGTCTTACTTTGTGTTATTGCTTGATTATGATAACCAACTATTCCATTTGATCCATAAACAGGATAATTCCCCTTAATACGTTTCTCTTTTGTTAATCCTTTACCGTATTTGATCTCAAGGATATCTTTGAGACTAGATTGAGCCCAACCTTCAGGGAGTTGCTGTACAATACTAGTCATACAACTTCCTCTCGCCCATTTTCTATCTCTTGAATAACCAGATTTAAATAATCAACAGCCTCTTCAAGTTCGGCAATGGCATCATTTACTAATTCTACTGGTTCAGAAGATTTTCCGGTTATTTCCGAAGATCTATCTTTAAGCCATTTAAGTAAATCTAGTTTATAATTATTATCTTTTATTTGATCCATAGTAAATGATTTCCAACGGTCCTGTTTTGAATCTGAAGAACTGCGTTTTGAACTGCCGTCAGAATTTTTGCCATAAGCAATTTCAAAATCAATGAAATGTTCATGTTTAAGCGGTGTAAGTTTACCAAACCGCGGCATATTAGTTCTCATGTCATATATCCACACTGTATTAGTGTTGTCTTTTTCAGTTTTTCCTCTCGTGAAGAACATAACATTCGTATTAACTCCCGGAGCGTAAAAGATACCCATAGGAAGTCTAATGATGGTGTGTAAATTGCATTTGTTCATAAGGTCTTTTCTTATATCTTGGCCGGTGTTTTCTTCAAAGAGTACATTGTCAGGTAAAACAACTGCCGCACGGCCGCCAGGCTTTAGGGCGAGATAAATATGTTGAAGAAAGGAAAGTTGCTTATTGGATGTTGAAAAGGGAAGGTCGTAACGAGACGATAATCCGCCGCCTTTTTTACTGCCAAAAGGGGGATTAGTAAGAATAAGATCGGCCTTTGGAAGTTTCATTCCCAATGATGATAATGTATCACCACGTATTATATTTCCTTTAATCCCATGAAGCATTGTGTTCATGAGAGCTAAGCGATGAGTGTCTTGAACTAATTCTACAGCATAAAATTTTGTTTCCTTCAAAGAATGTGAGGTATGCTTTTCCTTCTTGGTTCTTCTTATGTATTCATTTGCTATTATTATAAAACCACATGTGCCCGCTGCGGGATCTTGGATAATTTCTCCAGCTTTGGGTTGTGCCACATTGACCATACATTCAATTAAAGGCCGTGGAGTAAAATATTGACCAGCGCCGCTTTTCTTTTCATTTGCATTTTTCTCTAACAACCCTTCATACAAATCGCCAAAATCCTCTTTGCGAGCATTATACCATTCAATGGCATCAATTTTCTCAACCAATAGATCGAGACTTTTAGGATGGCGAAGTAGTGAAGTAGGGTTGGCAAATATTTCTCTAACTCGCTCAGAATCGCTTTTAGTCCCTAATTTTACAAGAAGTTCGCGATAGAAATCAAATCGTTCGTCAGCGTCTTTTATTGAAACTAGATCTGACCATCTAGAACCTTTGGGAAGTCCTTCATCGATGTTTCTTTCTTTAGCTATCTTAAGGAACAGTAGATACGTAAGCTCGTTGACATATTGATGGTAGGTTATGCCATCGTCTCGAAGAATGTCGCATAGACTCCACAATTTATGTACTATATTATTTATCTGGGCCATTTGTTAGTTCCATAATTCAATCTTTTTACAATGCTTAACATAAACAACTAATCTGTGGTGCAGCAAAGATTTTTACCAAAGCTAGATAGAATACTACTATTGAAAATGGAATAAAACAAGTGCTTTTTGGACACTAGCAATTTGGGGATATCATACTAATTTAAACCCTAAATAACAGCCACCATCGTATTACATGTTATAAATTTGTTTGAAGAATTAAGGACAAAACGAGTTTGCGAAGCACGCCAAAATCACCGAAGTCTGTTCCTGAAATTTCACTTGAAAATTAAGCTCTTTTCGGGTATAATATGGCCTCGTTACGCGGATAGCATATCGCGTATAGCGTACATAAGAGTATAGCATATCACAATTCATACAGAGGACAGATGACAGTCCACAGGACACATTACGGTGGAGACCAGAACAACAGGGAACGAATATCCGGTTGCGGTTGCGCAGCTCTGCCGCAGGGCATCCTGTGGAGTCACGTCAGACGTCCAACGTTAATCGAAACCAGTTGCGCAACCGATAAACGTATAACGAAACTAACCAACATGCTCTACAATTGTCGAGAATCCTCTACAAATCGGCCTATTTTTATGCAAAACAAAGCCAATTTTCGAAAAAGTCAAATGGATGTAATATTAAATATATCAAGGGATTATGAGAAAAATATCGAACAGGACATTTGGTGAAAACAAACCCAATC
>CAZQKO010000052.1:0-5950 GCA_964593945.1 uncultured Pirellulales bacterium
CTCCAGTGTTCGCTCAGCTCCATTTCCGTATGGCAGAATCGAAAGTCCCTCAGAGCCAACCTTGACGCTACCGGCCAATTTATTTATCTCATCATAATCCAGCCCGCCAGAAGCATTATGTTTCAGCCAGCTGTTGAGAATGCCCGTTCCATTCACGCACAGTAGCACGCCATACCTGGGTGTCTTCTGTGTGTGATTGACATGAACAAACGTGTTGACCCTTGACTTGCTGTCATAATCGCTTTTTTCTGTGATCCCGTAAACAACTCCGGAAGTCCCCGCAGTAGCTGCTATCTCGCCCGGATTTAAGACGTTAAGTGATAGTGCGTTATTGGGCTGGTCACCCGCTCTATAGGATATTTTTGTGCCGGCTTTTAAGCCCAATTCATCGGCTGCTGTTTTTGTCAATTCACCCTGCACCGAGAAAGTCGGTACAACTTCAGCAATTAGCTCTTCCGGGATTCCGTAATAATCAAGCACTAAGTTAGCGAGTCCCTGCTTTTTGAAATCCCACATTATTCCTTCAGATAAGCCGGATGGAGTCGTCTTTATCTCGCCGGTCATCTTCATTGCGATATAATCGCCGGGTAGCATTATTTTATAAATCTTGGAAAAAATATCCGGCTCGTTTTCCATAACCCATTTTAATTTGGAGGCTGTGAAGTTGCCTGGCAGGTTAAGCAGATTTTCGAGGCACTTTTTTTCACCGATCTCCGCCGCTGCTTTTTGGCCAATCTGTACAGCTCGGCTGTCACACCAGATTATCGAAGGTCTTAGCACCTGCTTGTTTTTATCAACCAGGACAAGCCCATGCATCTGGTAGGAAATGCCGATTGCCTTGATATTTGTAGCTTCAAATTTTGCTTTGTCTTTAATCTTTCCCGTGGCCAGCTTAACGTGGTCCCACCATGTCTCGGGATGCTGCTCAGCCCAGTCTGGTTTTTCTGCGATAATCTCAAGCTCTTTTTCAGGTGAAGTTGCTGTTGCAAACACTTGACCTGTAACAGAATCCATCAAAGTTGCCTTTATCGACGAGCTTCCGACATCGTAGCCTAATAATAGTGCCATTTACGTATCCCCTTTATTTCTGAAGAATTTCACGCGATAATTTACTCTTCAAGATAATCAAATTCCGTGTCCTCAACTTTTTTATTCTTGGCTTTCGGAGCCTTCTTGAAGGTGATATTCACTCCTGGTATATCTGGATAATCTATTCTTTTGTCCTTTAGTAATTCTTCGACTGTCAGAATCTGCATCGCCGGATGTTTCCCCCAGTGGGATTTATAAAATCCGGCGCTGGCAGCTTCGGTACGCATCGCTTTCGTAGGTTTCTCCATAGAAATCAACACGCCTATCTGTGCTTTTTCTCTCTCCACTACACCGCGTAAGTCTCGCACGTCTTTGACATTTACCTTACCTGATTTCACGGATATAACAATTTGTTTGGTCCTTGCTTTGGCTGTATCAGTTTCGTCGTGAAAATATAGGCGACCGTCAATGCCTTTATCCGCACCTTTTTTCTGTTCGACTGGACGTGCGCCTACCAAGCCCAGAGCCCACCATTGAAATTGATAGCGATTTTCTTGAGCCAACGTTCTTGCATCCGGCAAAGAAACAGGCTCTCCAATAACTCTATATTTGACTTGGTTACCGTAAGCATCTTTTAGTCTATGCTTCATCAGCGCCACAGCCAGATGTGTAATATCAATACCAATCCAATATCGATTAAGCTTTTGAGCGACAGCTATTGTAGTTCCACAGCCACAGAATGGGTCAAGCACAATTTGTTTTTCTTTACTGCTGGCTGTGATTATCCGCTCTATAAGTAATTCTGGTTTCTGTGTGGGATAGCCAAGTCGCTGCCGATCAGCTGATCCAACAGCTGGGATTTCCCACCAATCTTTCATTATGACCCAAGAATATTGCCCTATTTCATCTTCTTGGAAGTCGCTTTTCTTAAAGCCGTATTTGTGCATCATGTATGACTTTTCTTTTTGTGGATTGAACAAAGTCTTAGCCGCTTCTTTCCCGTAGAAAAGGAGCGTATCATGTTTCCTGGCAAATCTTCGTTTTGTAGCTCCACCTGTCTTATAGCACCAAGCGATTTCATTTTGAAAATTCTTTGGTCCAAAAACAGCATCCATAAGCATTTTTAGGTAGTGACTGGCTGTGGGATCACAGTGTAGATAAATTGAACCAGCAGGCTTCAATACACGCCGCAGTTCGACAAGACGCGGTGCCATCATTGCTAAATATGCCAACATATCACTTTCGCCCAGAAATGTGCGAAAGGCTTGCATTACTTGGGACACCCGCTGTGGACCTGTTTCCACAACCTCCTGATATGATTTCGCAGCAGCTTGGTCCCACTGCCACGTATCTTCAAAGGCCTTGATTTGAGCAGCAGCTCGGCTGCCATTCTGTTCGGCAAAAAGCACGTTGTAATCTTGCTCGCTCTTGAAAGGCGGATCGAGATATATAAGGTCTATCGTCTCATCCTTGACATAACGTCGAAGCACATCAAGGTTATCCCCATAGTATAAAGTGTTCTCTACCATAAGCTATCTCTGCAAATCTATTCGGCCTAAATATAAAAGTCTGACTGGATAGCACATAGAAGCCTGACCTTGACCATTTGTTATTCGGTCAGTTGTTCTTTTAGCTGAACTATGCTGACATCAATGTACTAACCACGTCTGGCCTGATGACGCCGTACATAATACCTCTACCTGACTGGTTGTCAAGATTAACCGGTTCTTATATTCTAAAGCGAAGAAAATAAATTATTTGACATTTCGGTTAAGCATTAGTAGATTTCCTAAGAGTTTTCGATGCGTAAGAATATATATTTAGGATTGTAAAAAGGAGTTGGAAAATGAGGACAAGAGTTTTATTAAATTTCGTTTTGGCAGTAACGGCGGTAATTATGTTCGGCTGCGAGAAGAAAGAGGCAGGCGCTGCAGAAAAACCGGAAGTCAAGGAGAAAAAGAAAATGAGTATAACGAAGGAATCTTTTGGTCAAACACCTGACAAACAGACAGTTGTCCTGTACACACTGACGAATCCTAACGGCATTAAAGCCAAGATTACCAATTATGGGGCAATTTTAGTATCGCTGGAAACACCGGATAGGAACGGT
Source organism: uncultured Pirellulales bacterium (assembly GCA_964593945.1). Lineage (GTDB taxonomy): Bacteria > Planctomycetota > Phycisphaerae > Sedimentisphaerales > Anaerobacaceae > CAZRMQ01. The sequence goes on from CAZQKO010000052.1 coordinate 3,140, forward strand.
AATTTCGGTGATATTATTCTCGGCTTCGATACGCTCGATGGTTACCTTAAAGAGCATCCATATTTCGGAGTTATAGTCGGCAGATACGCTAATCGTATAGGCGCAGCCAAATTCAAACTCAAAGACGTCGAATATAAACTGGCGGCGAACAACGGAGCAAATCATCTACACGGCGGTATCAAAGGATTCGACAAGGTTGTATGGAATGTCGAGGATGTAAAGGCCGCAGACGACATGGCAACAGTGAAATTGAGCTATCTTAGCAAGGATGGCGAAGAAGGGTATCCGGGTAGTCTTAATTGCAGCGTTATCTACACGTTAACAAAAGATAATGAATTGAGGATTGACTACGAGGCGAAAACCGATAAGACAACCGTAGTGAATATGACGAACCATGCTTACTGGAATTTAGCTGGTCAGGGCAACGGTGATATTCTCGGCCATGAGCTTATGCTCAATGCGGATAAGTACACTCCAGTTGATGAAGGATTGATACCGACCGGTGAAATTAAAGAAGTCAAGGATTCGCCGATGGATTTCACCAAGTCGATGACTATTGGATCGAGAATCAGCCAGGTTACAGGAGGATACGACCATAATTACGTGCTAAACAGCGGCGGAGGCAAGCTGGCCTTGGCTGCAAAGGTATATGAGCCGACAACCGGACGAGTTATGGAAGTCACAACCACCGAACCTGGAATCCAGCTCTATTCCGGAAACTTTTTGGACGGTTCCATAACCGGCAAATCCGGCAAGGTTTATAAGAAGCACTATGCGTTCTGCTTAGAGACGCAGCACTTCCCGGATTCGCCGAATAAGCCGCAATTTCCATCGGTTGTTCTAAAACCAGGCGAGAAATACCAAACAGTAACCGTGCATAAATTCTCTACAAAGTAGCGGTTATAATTTTGGTTTTGTACGTTCCGCAATAGGCTGAACTCAGTCGAGGTGGATTTTGTCTCCAGGTTTTATATGGGGTATTTGATTCAGCTTTGCTTTAATATCGTCTTTATCAAGTGCAAAGCTCGGAGAGATTTCGAGCAGGCAATCTGGGGTGCCATCGGGTTTTCTCGGGATGGTAATGCCAGTTGACTCAAGCCAATTAGCGGCGCGCTCGGCCATCATACGACGTGTAACCTCGGCACTATCCACACCAGTCGCGTTCTTAGTGGGGGCAAATTCCTCACTACGTATGGTCTGCAGGATTATCGACTTCGAGGCTAACGGCAGGGCATCAAAGACAAAGGTTTCAAGTTTAACGCCGTTCGGCTGAGCGGGTTCTACAAGATTTCCTTCTTTGTCAATATGTGTAATTATTTTCTCTGCTCTGTGTAGAGGTAGTACAAAATCCCTGGAGTTTAGATTTTCTACAAAACTTGTATTTATAATGTGAATTCCAATACTACCGAGAGCAAAGGTCAGCGAGCCATCGGCATTTCTTTTTTCAGCAAGTTCATCGGGAAAATCGCTGTATTCAATGACAGTAACTTTGTTATTTATCAGGCAGAAGTTGCCGATTTTTTCCTTTGGACCGGTTTTTATCAATGCTTTTGAGGACATTTCAGCCCCGTCGAGAGCGTGGAAACCGATAAATAATGGATCAAACAGCTTTACCAATGGATTATCCACCTGCCAATAGCTTATGTATTCGATGCCGCGTTTTTCCATGTCTTTTATAGCCCCGTTTTTGTAAAGCGACTTGAGGCTTCCGCCGTGTCCATCGGGCGAGCATGCAATATTTGCCTTGTCTGCCATCAAGATTTTGCCATTGAGGCTGAAATTTGGCAGTGTTCCTTGTTTAAATATAAACACATTTTTTTCGTCCAGGTCGTAATATCTGTTTTTACGGAAGATTTCTACGGTCTGGTCGTAATTTAAGGGGCTGGTCATAATATACCAGGGGCAGGTGGCTTGGTATTTTTTTGAAACCGCTGCGATTGTTTCTGCGAAGATTTGAAATAAAGTCTTATTTTTAACAGGGCTAATAGGGAAATTCCCCTTTGGACCGTCGAATCCGAGTCGGGTTCCTTGTCCACCTGCGACTACGAAAGCGGCAACCTTGCCAGCCGATATAAGCTGTTTGCCCAGTTGGATGGCTTTTTTATATTTGTGCTTTTGCTCAGCATTGATAGGATTATGACTATAGGATATAGCAGGAACTAAATCGGTACCCATTTCAGCCGAGGTAGGTTTTTTTATAATATTAGCTACCCAGGAGTCTATTTTGGTGAAATCCAGCTCTTCAATTTGTGCCAGTAAATGCTGTTTTTGAGTAGGATTTAATTCCTGCCAGAAAGCTAAAAGATGTTCCTGTTTGTGCTTTTTCAACAGGTTTTTTGTCTTTTCAAATGTTTTTAGGGAAACCATAGTTGCGATTTTAAACGCGAAATATAAAAAACAAGACAAATATATAAAATTTTCAAAAAAGTCGTAAAAATTTTGAGAAATATGTTTGACAGAAAAATATCTGTATGCTATTATTATATAGAGAAACAGGTAAGTTTTCCAAAGTTTATCATAATATTAAAACTGTTATCATATTTTGAGTCATCATTCATATCACAAACCTACCTGTTTAGAAAACCTTTTTTTATATAGTTTGCGCCATTAGCTTGATTGTTTCGTTAAACTATCAGGCTTAAGCGGATATACACGATAGAATAAAGGCTTATGAATGTTAACCGACCGTATTTAAGCGGTACATACATTGTTAAGGAGATTCGCGGGCAAAAGCAGATTTGGCGTCTTTTTTGCTAATGTAGCAATAGGCATTTATCTATTAAAAATGAGCAGAACGTTGCTTAAGAACGG
>CAZQKO010000052.1:6050-14455 GCA_964593945.1 uncultured Pirellulales bacterium
GCCTTGGTCATCCTCAGTTAGGAACGCCGCCCATAGCTTTCCAAAGTCTGCCCGGTCATAGGAAAGACTCGCTCCTTGTACATGATGATATAACTACTACATCATCAGCACCATCACGAAGGTGATAGGGAACAGGCGTATTTCAATGGATCCCAAAGCGGCCTTGTGTGTGACCATAAGGCCGCTTTTCTGTTTCTATGGCATGCGTAAGCAGGTCTTGCCGTAGTCGCAGTCAAGATTAACGGGTAAGTAATCAGATTTGTATATTCATAGATTTTTTACCTTTAAGGTGTTTTTTTTTGAACAGTGCATTTGATTGTTACGTATCAATATTAGAAAGCGGTAGGTTAAAAGTTTATAATAATTTAATGTGTTATCATATTATGTATCATTTCTGTATATCCTAAACCTACCTGTCTGGAAAATCCTAATTAAATTTGGTTTGCGTCGTTAAGCCGATAGTTTCTTTCAACTATAGGGCTTGATCAGATATGCGCAATTGAAAAAGGCGTTGTGAGAGTAAACCGGCCGTACTTGAGCGGAAAATGTATGGTTAAGGAGATTCGCGGACAGAAGTGGTTTTAGCGGTTTTACCTTTATGTAGCAATAGGCATTTATCTATTAAAAATGAGCAGAACGTTGCTTAAGAACGGTCGGGCTTGCGAATCTCAGAAGTAATGAATGAAGGAGAACAAAAATGAAGAAAAAAGGTTTTACATTAGTTGAGCTATTGGTCGTTATCGCGATCATAGCGCTGTTGATGGGCATCCTGATGCCTGCGCTGGCCAGGGTCAGGCAGATTGCCTTCCGGATGACCTGTGGAACAAACCTTTCCGGCCTCGGCAAGGCAATGCTGATCTACGCCAACGATTATGAAGATGAGCTTCCTCGTGCCGGCGGTAGAAACACTGTTTGGGGTGCACCCGTTGTATGGGATGCTGTAGACCGAATCAGGGCTTACAACTTAGGTGCGGACGGCAGCGGCGGAACAGCTACCATCTCCTCCAGCTTCTTTCTTTTAGTAAAGTATGCTGAGGTCACACCCAAGTCGTTTATCTGCAAGGGCGATTCTGGAACCACAGAGTTTAAGCTTGCTGATTATCCTGATAGGGCTGCCAACGTCGAAGAGCTCATCCAGGCCTGGGATTTTGGTGGTGGTTCAACGCAGGATATGGCTGCCAGTTACCATTGCAGCTATGCCTATCATCAACCTTACGGTACGTTTGCTCTGACTTCGTCAAGCGAGCCGGGTATGGCGGTGGCGGCTGACCGAAATCCGTGGATTCCTTCACCTGCTGCTACTGTAGCTAAGACATTTGCGAGCTTCAAACCGGACATACCTCCTACGTTCACCGGCACAGCAGAGCAGGCTAAATATGGAAATGCTATTGCACACCAGGAGGATGGACAGCAGGTATTGTTTATGGACATGCACGTAGATTTTGAGAAGCGTTCATATTGTGCTGTTGAGGATGATAACATTTATACATTTCTGCAAGGGGGCCTTGGTCATCCTCAGTTAGGAACGCCGCCCATAGCTTTCCAAAGTCTGCCCGGCCATAGGAAAGACTCGCTCTTGGTACATGATGATAAAGGCGGTTCGGGACCCGAAAAAAGGCACTGCTTTCCTGCTGATACGCTCGTTTGGGTAAATGGAGCACAGGTTAAAATCTCAGATGTTACTCAGGGGCAATATATTAGCATGCTTGAACTTGCTGAGGCGATGAATTGCTCAGTCCAAACGGTATCGTTCAAGCAAGTTGAATGCGTTGAAGAACACGAGGGAACATTCGAATGTTATGATGTTGTGCTTGAAACCGGAGACAGCATTAGCGCTGTAGGTTCACACCTGTTTCTGGTTGATTCGCAACGATGGGTCCCAGTCCAAAACCTCAAAACCGGCTTGAAGCTGATGTCATTAAAGGGACCCGTCAGCATCAAGAGCGTCGTGAAACGAGCGACTCCCTTGGTCGGCAAGGTTTATAACCTGAAGATTAAAGATGCAGAAAGGTACTGTGTGGGCAGAGATGGCGTGATCGTGCGCGATTGGTAATCGAGTGACCGATGGCAGAATAATCGGACCGTGTAGCTTTCACCGCATGGTTTGTGGATTCCGCACAGACAATCTATGCTCCGGCTGCTAAAGAAGCGGCCTTGTGGCGCGGCGGGCATAAGGCCGCTTTTTATCAATACCAAAGTTATATGCGCTTATACTGGAAGACCCGCTAATATCTTAGCGTGTCGGCAACACATAATGTTACTTGAGCTTGATCGGCAGACCTTTGTCCTGAGATTTGGCCACGAACGACTTTAGTTCTTCTAATAACATCTGTATCTGTTCAGTGCTCTCGAGCATATTTTCATATAATTGTCCGTCATTGAGAAGCTTGGCAACGGTCCCGTCGCCGCTGTTGGCTTTTTCTAAAATTACTCGTAAATGCGATGTTGCTTCACCAAGCTGGTCGCTGGTGCTGATTAAAGAGGCTACGAGTCTTTCTGCTTTAGCATCTGCACTTTGTAAAGTTCTGGTACCAGCCGCTGCCATATTTCGGAACTCTTGTATCGTTTGTTTTGCTTGCTGCATAGTTTCTCTCGCCTCAAGCGAAGCTATATGTAAATTGGCCAGAGTTCCTTTGAGATTTTTTTTGCTATTGGGATCACCGATGAAGTCTCTGGCGTCATCTATAAGATTTTTGAGGCTCTCAGCTATGTCTTCGAACTTTTTCTGGCTTTCAGCCGGGAAAAATTCACTTGTCATGCCGGTCGAGCCTTGCTTAAGCATTCCATTAACTAAAAAAACTGTTTCTGGTCGGTTTGGATCAGTCGTCGGAGCCAGCAGCTTTGTAGGATCAACCGTGAGTTCAATGTAACTGCTGCCCAGACCTCGCGTCATTAACTTGATTTCAACATTGGAAGGAATATTAACGTATTTTTTGTCAATACTGAGAGCAACCTTTGTTTGATGATATTCAAGTCCGGTTACCAGATCCCGACACTTCTCCGGAGCCATGACTTTTGTAACTCTACCAATTTGATAGCCGCAAAATTGCACGGGTGTATCCTTTTGAACGCCGGGCGCGGTGGGAAACTGAACAAACACCTCAAAAGAGCGGAATTGACTTATCGCGGATGGCAAATCACCGAACTTGAATATCAGCCAAACAAGCGCGGAAATAGATACTATCATAAAAATGCCAACAATAATATTACGCCTTCTTTGGATTGATTCGTAGTCACTCACTGTTCACTCCCTTTCGAGTTGAGACGACCTTCGAGAAAAAGCTCCCTTATAGCACGCAAGGGATAGCCGCTGCCATTGAGTTTTTTTATTAGTTTAATTCGCTCAACGCTCCTTTCGTCGAACAGTCGTCTGCCGCTCGACGTAACCTCTATGGGTTCAATCAGGCCCACCATAATGTAATATTGCAGAGTTTGCCGGGAAACGCCAGCTTTTTTTGCTGCTGTGCCTATTGGTACTAATTTGCGTTTATCACTCAAATTCCAACCTCAAAGAATTTTGAATTTTGGATATAGAGTTTGTAATTCTCAATTCAAATTTTATCCTATCTTGTCAATTGCTTCGTTTACCAAAGACAAAAATGAGGCTTTTACCTGTTCAAACGATGGTTGTTTTACTTTAGCTGTTTTTTTTAACCATTGATACGAAATCATAAGTAAGTAATCGAAGCCAGCCGGAATCTTGTCTTGATTTTGCCTAAAGGCCTCACGTAACAGCCGTTTCCATCGATTTCGCACTACCGCGTTACCGCAGATTCTGCCAACAGAAACGCCCAGCCTTGGATAGCCGCATTCATTTTCTGCCATATATAGTGTAAGCATAGCATTGCTGACACGTAGCTTACGGGCTAAAACAGCTTTGAATTGCTTATCACTGACCAGCTTTTTATCTTTTCCAAAAGAGAACATATTAGTGAATTAGTTGATTAGAGAATTAGAATACCATTACCTAACTAATTAACTAATCCTCTAATTCGCTCACTACAATTAGCCTACAGTTATATTATCGGTTTTTTACTGCCGTGACAACACTTCTGCTGATAACTGCCGATGTACCGCTCGGCAGTCTAATAGGCCCACAAATCTATCATCCTGCTGTGAAGCTACAACTGGTACGTATTCTGTATATAGTTGGTTAGCGTTTTCTAATGCTTCTGATAATGGTACATGCGGAGTCATCTTTGCGATAACAGGCTCCATAATATCAAGTGCTACAAGCCAATCGTTCCGCCAAAGATTGCTATTCCGAGGACAAGCAACAGGTCCAGATGGTAATGAAAGTTAGTATTAGAAGCCAAAAATTCGCTTTGCATCATCTCTACGTAAATAATCTACCTAATTGCAATATTTTATTTCAACCTGTTTCTGTCCCGTCCTGAGCTGGATAGAAGGAACATTCTATCTGCCTCTCGCTGTTTTTCCAGCACCTCGGCACTGAGCTGCCGATGCATCGCTCTGGCATCCAGAATGCCCACCGATTCATCATCTTGTCCTGAAACCACCACAGGAACATGCTCGGTGTTGTGTTCCTGCATTTGCTCAAGAGCTTTAGATAAGGGGGCATCCGGCGTTACTTTAACAGCCACTGGCTCGGCGATATCTAATGCCACCAGCCAATCGTTCAGCTCCGTAGTAGCAAAAGTGTTGCGGATTCCGTCCAATGTAAGAGCGCCGATTACCTTTTTTTGGCTGTCAACTATGGAGTAGTAGAAGTACTCTGTACTGCTGACCACTTTAAGGACGTCACTTAGAGGCGTACCTGCTGAAATGGCCGGTACATCTGTATTCATCACGTCACCGACCTTATAACCTTTGATAAGGTCTTCTTCGGTGACATTCAATCCCAGCTCTCCAGCTTTGAGAGCACCTAATTTGACGCCTATCGGCCCAATAATTTGCAGAACAAATGCCCCTATGATTACAACCAGCAACATTATTGAGCTTATATTGCTATCGAATCGACTGCTCGCCACTATTAACAGGCCAATTGCAATACCGCCTTGCGGATATAAACAAAATCCAAGGTATTTCCTGACTGTCTTAACGGATCCTGCATAGTATCCACCCAGATATGATCCTGTTGTTTTGCCGACAATACTGCCAACTACATAAGCGGCAACCAGGAATCCGGTCATTGTGTCAATATGCTGAAAACGCAGCTTTGCACCAACAAGAACGAAGAATAGAATATATATAGGTGTAGTAGATCTGCGCATAAGCTCGAACGTCGAAGCTGTTTTCTTGGAACCGATGTTCGTAAGAGTCACGCCGACAGCCATAGATGTAAGAATAACGTCAAGGTGCATGTGTATCGCAATGCCTATGAATAACAACGTCGAGCTTGCAGTAAATGCCAGCATTTTTTCCGTATCTTCGATTCTCTTCACTATCCAGCTCAATCCTGCTCCGGCTGCCACACCTATCAGCAGCGAGCCGGACATCTCATAAAATGAGTCGAGCAGTGCTTTCAAAAATCCACTTTCCTGGTGGCCGGTAACAACGCCAGCAACTCCAATGCTGATGGCGTATAACATCAGTGCCAGCGCATCATCAAGAGTAACTATGGCGGTCAGCATACTCGTAAGCGGCCCACGCGCCTTGTATTCCCACAAGACAGAAATCGTCGACGCCGGGTCTGTAGCTGAACAGATGGCCCCGAAAACGACCGCAATAGCCAATGCTGTATGCCAATCTGAGAAGTACCACATAACCAGGAAACTAGATACCCCCACCAGCAAAGCCGCTGTTATGCCTTCAAAAAGCAAAACAATAGGTACCTGTTTGCCGAACTTGATAAATATCTCACGTTTCAGCTCGCCGCCGACCAGAAAGCCGATAATCCCCAGTGCAAGAACGTCGAACATTTGCAGGTCCTGAACGGTCTTCTGAGAAATAATATGGAATACTGGACCTAATAATATCCCGATGACAACATAGCCGATTATCTGCGGAATCCTCATTGTCTGGAATATCTTTGCGCCGACTGTCCCGCCAAAAATAGCAATTCCTATCAGCAGGACAAGATTAAGCTCTTGAATGTCTGCTAAAATGGTTCTGGCCAGTTCTATCATACCCACACTTTGCCAAACTTTGAAAAAGCCCTAAAAGCATTCTTGAAAAGAAGGATGTGCAAACACTTACAAAAGACATGTGTCAATCATATCACTCACAATTATTAGGCCGATCAATAAAACAAGATTAAAGCGGCTAAAATCCTGTGTTCCAGCTGTAATAACTGGATCTGCCATGAAACCACTATTATATATTTATCTAAACTTCAGCCTGTTAGCTGCTATGCAGCTTATCGGCTTCCTGCTGCCGTGACAGCACCTCCGCGCTTAGGTACCGTCCAATTGCACTATAGTTCAAAATTCCAACAATCCTGTTGTTCTCATTGGAAGCCACAACTGGCAGATGCCCCACGTCCAGACGTTTTCCTTCCTCGATGGCTTCTGACAATGGCATGTGCGGTGTGACCTTGGCCACGATCGGCTCGGTGATATCAAGAGCCACTAACCATTCATTTAACTCTTGCGTGGCGAAAGTCCTTCTGATACCATCCAGTGTTACAGTTCCGACAAGCTGGTTGTTACTATCGACAACCGGGTAGTAAAAGTCGTCGGTATTGCTAACCATTCTGATAACTTCGCTCAGAGGCATTCCTGCACTGAGTACCGGCAGCTTGGTGTCCATTACATCCTGAACTTCATACGTTTTTATTAGGTCATCCTCAGTTATATTTAATCCGAATTCGCCAGCCTTGGTAATTGCTATTTTTGTCCCTATAGGCCCAATTATTTCAAAGATAATTGTGGAAGCGGCGATGGTATTGATCACAACAACAGCTAAATTTCTGCCATTTTCTCCCAGAGTACGGAACTGGCCTGCCGCCAGCAGTGAAAGTCCTATGGCCACACCAGCCTGACAGAGTATACCCATGCCAAGATACTTTCGAATCACTGTACTTTGCTTGGATATTACTCCACCCAGAAAAGCTCCTCCCATCAATCCACCTATTCTGCATAACACGTACACTAATCCCACAAAACCTATGCTTGGTAGTAGGCTTATCTGCAGATGTGCACCTGCCAGGAAGAAAAAGATGATGTAGACCGGCAAAGTAATCGACTCTATCGACCGGTAAGCCCGTCTGTTTGCCATCGGATATAAATTAACGTGGACCATGCCTAAACTCAGATTGGCCAGAATAAGAGAAAAATTAAAATAAAGGGCTATTCCTGTACATATCAAAATACTGCCCAGATAAATTGCCAGTATAGCGTCCTCAGCCGATATCCGACGTGCAAGATATCCTGCAACCGCACCTAATGTGCAACCCAGTACAATCGAGCCGATTATCTCCAGTACCGGTCCTTCTAACAAGCTTTCGACTGACAGTTCGGTGCCTGTCAGCAGCATCCGGGCTACAGCCACGGCAATTGCGAATATCATTATAGCCAGTCCGTCATCCAGACCAACCACCGCGTACAGGGCATTGGTTAAACGGCCTTTAGCCTTGCACTCCTGCAAAACTGCCACGGTCCCTGCAGGCGCAGATGCCGGGGCCATTGCTCCGAAAACAAGCGCAAAATACAATTTGCCCGTAAGAAAATATACTCCTGCGGTCACTAACAAAAAGGCACCAAATGACTCCAGAAGTGTGATAACGCCAATACCTGTACCCATCTCCTTCAGCGTGCTCAGCTTCATCTCGCTGCCGATTATGAATGCAACCAACGATAGGGTAAAGCTGGCAAAGATATTCATACCTTCGACAAATTCTTCATGAAAAACATTCAGAAATGACGGCCCGAATATCAAACCGGCAATTAAATAACCCACCACGCCCGGTAGTTTCAAACGCTGAGCAATTTTGCCGCCGAAGAAACCGAAAATAATGGCAACCGCTATAAAGAAGAGAAGGTTCATATATTCAAATAACTTTAACGCTGAAAGGTCCGCTCAATGTTACGGCTCCGCCACGTAATAGCCGTCTTATCGCACAGGCAAGTCTAATTCGGAATGACTCCAGTGCAAAGCTGACTATTTGTTCGTTAATTATCGTAAAATTTCATATAATAAAAAGCATAAAACACTTTTGAGTGAGGAAATATGCAAGCACACACGTTGAATACATGCACTGTGGCTCACGCCACTGCAAAAACTTTATAAAAAGCTGTATATTAATCCGGGGATTAGTTTTGTCAATTTGTTTTTTATTGTAGATTGGGATGTTCCTTGGACATCCCATTATTTTTATTTATTCTTATTGACGTCCGGTCAGTTCTCTGGTACAAAACATTTTTAAGTGGGGTATATTCTCACGTCTCTTAAGAATATTCTCTTCAAAAATCCGGGAGACAGATTTTATGGCCATTAGTAGGCCA
>CAZQKO010000053.1:0-6274 GCA_964593945.1 uncultured Pirellulales bacterium
TTAGGAGCAGGAAATGAACAGGTTATGTTGGCTCATTGGATTGTTGTCGATAGCTGTCTCTGCGGGTTGCAATTATGATATTGTTACCACTCCACGCTGGTTTCGTTATACGTTTTTCGGTTGCGCTACTCGTTTCGTCTTAAGTAATTCGGTTTTCGTCTCAAATGCCGATTTACGTTAGACGCAACCGTGCCGAGCATCGTAACCGCAACCGATTGACGAAATCCTCAGCTGCTGACTGCTTCTTATGATAACAAAGAGAAGTACAGTGCCAGTAAAGTCGCAAAGCAATTCGGCTCAGCACTGGCTAATAAGCTAAAGTGAAGGCCCAGGAACCGAGCAATACTTAGCGTTCTTAGCGGTTAGTCTTTTTTTGCTCCTGCCGTTTGTAAAAGCTTTGCTATCTCATTGTGACTCTGATTTTCCGCGAGCTGCAGGGCAGTAAAACCATTTGTTGACTTGCTATTAACGTCAGCGCCTTTATTTATGCGTGCTTCCCTGACATTTATGTCACCGCCGAGCGTTTGGTATGATGAATCTAATAACCCGCAGGGCAGAGTTCCACGGGCTTTGCCCGTGGGTGAATGAAAAATTTATCCGCCCTCAAGGCGTAGTAAAATGGTACCACGGGTTTTACCCGTGGGGTTCCATAGTCTGCAATCTTTTTTTATATAAAAGGTTCTTAAAGATTGTCTTTTCCAAGGAACCCGTGGCGGCACCGCCGGTGTCAATTATAAAACCTTCAGAAATGTCACCAAGCACAGTCCCTGCAATTTGTGGGATTCCTTTTCGACGATACCTGATTGGGAATACCTCTCCCCACTCATGATTTTCTCCGCCTGCAGGCTCAAGAAATAAAAGTTCACCTGAATCAAAATCTATCTGAACTATATGTTTGCTCAGGAGATCCATTCCTATAATCCCGCTTACCTCTTTATTCTTAAATGCGTCCAGTTTCCTGATGTCTACGCAGCCTATCTGACCACAGCAGCGCAGGTTGAAAGGGCCGAGAAAAGCTTCAGGGACATCAAAGACTTCAACCGTTATTGTATCTCCCGGTGTTGTGACTGTTTCGGTTTTTTTAACATCTCCAAGCTCATTTTTTAGTGAAGCATCGAATAACGTAAAGCTGGCCCCGGTGTAGAGAACAAATGAATATTCTTTTCCCTTGTAGTTAACAGGAAGAATTATATGGTCTTCACCTTTTTGAATTGAGAACTTAGCTAAGACCTTTGGGCTACGAAATCTATAAAAAAACTGTTCGACTGTGCTGCGAAGTCGGTGGAAAAAAAGAAAACGATAAAAGACCAAAACGGAATTGATTTTAATATTTTATGATTTTTCCCTTCCTCCATTGCAATCTCGACCTTTTGGACTGTGTACCGTTCCGTTTTTCAAGGTCATTTAAGCAGTTTTAGGGACCTTATATAGTCTTGAAGGGGACACCTGTTAAAATTTCCAAATGACGCCTGTACCAACTCCCCAGGCATTGCCGGTAACCTGGTATTCTGTGTACCAGGAAGTTCTTTCGTCAAAGTCCCACTTAGCACCACCGTAAGCACCAAATATCGATTCTTCCCTTATATCAGCCGATGACTTCATAACCGGAGATGCACCTTTTATATTCCAGTTTCCTTTGACAAAGTGTATGAAAGGACCTCCGTAAATTGAAAAACTGTCTAACTGAAAGGTTGGTCCAACCGCGACCTGGATTTCCCAGAAGTCAAGCTCGACATCGCCGGAGAAAGTAGAGTCACCTCGCAGTTTTACACTGCTGCTACCGGGATTTGACCATGTCATCTGGAATAATCCGCCCCAGGAAATGTTGTCGTTCTGGTAAAAGGTTGTCCTTGTTCCGAATCCCCAGGCAAATCCATAATCACCACTGAATCCATAGTATCGGTTACCCGATCTACCACATACGAGAGACTCTGCGATTTCGTCCCGGGCGTCAGCTATGCCGAAATGCATAAATGCGTCCCAATTGTCGCAGATACCATAACCTATACTACCCAAAAACATATTCGATTTAAGCGATTTGATTTTATATTTTGTGTAATCGTCCACCCAGGTCGAACCGACCACCTCTGAAACCTTACCATCCATTTCTAAATCCATCTCCTGGTAAGCATACTTAAAATCTAACTCCCGTTGGTTTTTTTCAAGTGTTGACTTTGGAGGGCCCATTGGTGGCAGAGCGAAGGCTGGCAAACTGCACATACCTATGAAAACAATAACAACAAATAACTGTGCTTTCTTGCTTTCCATAAATCACTTCTTTCTTCTCAAAACATCCCTTAAATTTCTTAAGGTCATTTTTCACATAGAGATATATAACGTCTACAACCTATGCCTCTTAGGCGTATACGATATATCGACCTACATACTGTAGGAGTTTTGTTTGTTCGCGGTCCAAACTTAAACCCTTAGCCACGATGTGAAATCTTCGAGTTAACTAATGCCCCATTAATCCTGCTTGCCGAGAACAAGCATCAAACAATATTATTCTATCTATAGCCCTTCCGAACAGCAGACAAGCACAAGAATTGCCACTTTAGAGCCATTTTCGTCGCTTTACACTGGATTTCTTCGAAGTGCACAGCAAGAAAAGTCTGTAAAGTCAGGGGATGCCTTAAATCGTTTTGCTTGGGCATACGCGATAATGGTATAGCAGCCATAAGTATGAAAAATTATTATAATAGGCGGGAAAGGGTCCTATAAAGTTGTCATATTGTTTTACAATAGTAGGTCAGGTCTTTTACCATTTCGATGTGATTCCCCTTTTCTCGTCGCCAAGGCATATACCTCACGACGGCTTTAAGGTCAGAATCGCGGTAAGCAGTTTTACCGGCCGTTTAACTTTTTATAGCCGATTTTTGAAACTGCTGACGACATCCAAGATTCGACGCTAATAGCGTGTTTGCAGGCGGAAAAAGCCGTTTTATTCGCCTTATTCCCAAACGGGTAATCGCGAGGCCGTTTCTTCTTGACAAACTTATATGATTTTTATATAGTTATAATTAGTTTTTAGGAGGTATGGTGAAAACGGTCCTTCTTTTTGGGGCAAGTTTTACCAGGTCGAGAATCGGATTCCCTCTCATGCAAGCGCAGTATGAAACCTTGAGGTTAATATGCGCTTTGCTGCAAATAGCAAAGAACTAAGAGTTCAGTGAGGAGGATAGAGTATGAGAACTAATGCCCCGAAGAAAATTGTTTGGACAAATACCGCTTTTTTGGTACTGCTAATTGTGATATTGACGTCCACCATCATAAATACCGCAAGTGCCAAGTCGTTGTATGTAATTGCCGATATAAATGGGCGTCCCACTCCGGTTCAGGCTTATGGTATTGCCATTGATGGTACTTTGAATTTCCAAGTCGAGCACAATATACCCCGTCATGGTTGGGGAGCCGTGGGCCTGGCGATTGATGGAGATTCAAAATCACTGTTTGTCACGTATGAAGAGTCGAACAGGATACAGTTGATTAATGCAACGACGATGACAGATATAGGATTCACATTAGCCCCAGGAGCCAAAAACTTAGCTGGTATCGTATACGACCTTAACAAGAAATTACTGTACTGTGTTGACCGAAGGACGGAAAAGTTATATGTGTACAACTGGGATGCAAGCGCTACCACGCTTACTCCGGTATCCGGCTCACCGTTCACCTTGACGGGAGCTAGCGCGTATGGAATTGCTCTGGATATGACTAACGGTTTGCTTTATGTAGCTAACAACAGCAAGACGGTTAGAGTTTACAATACTTCCGATTGGTCGCTTGCAAGAACCATTTCACTTAGTCGCATCGCCATCAGTATTGCGGTAGATGTTCGCAGAGGTTTTCTTTATTTAGGTGGAGGTTATGTAGCCGATGACGACTTTGTTACCCGGTTCAATCCCTATCTTACCCAGTGCAATTTGGCAACAGGTACTGAGACAGCCGTTCAAGTGGAGCCTAATGGCGGCGTGATAGGGCTGGGAATAGATATAGCCACTGGTTTTATCTACATAACTACCGGCAGAAATAATGATACCGGGGGGGACAATCTTAAGGTCTATGATATGGCTCTTAATCAAATTGATATTGTCTCTGTTATTGGAAACCCTACGGGCTTAGTCATCCCAAGAAGAGAGATTGGTTACAATCCTTTAAATTTTAGCAAGGATATTGATTGGTCTGCAATGGATGAAGTTGGAAGTGTGCCTATAGGTGGTACTATTGTCTACAATATTTGCTTTGAAAACATAACTGGTGTACTCACCTTAGAAAATACATCTATTATTGAAAGCCTTCCGGATGAAGTGAGCTTTATAACTGCTGATGGTGATGGTGACTTCGGACAATATAATCCTGATACACACACCTATGTTTGGTCTTATGCATCTCTGCCACCCGATTCGCCGGCTATTTGTTTACAGTTAGTGGCGCAAGTCAAACAAAATGTAGTTCCAGGCACAGTTATAAATAATTCTGCAACTATTGTCAGCGATGATACCGGACCAATAACAGCAAGTGTGGATGTTGTCACTACCGGAAAGGCTATCAGCTACAACCCCCTCAATCTGAGCAAAAATATTATTAGAGGTATTGTCGACGAAACGGTAGTTAACCAAGTTAAGAATGTCGGTGCAGGTGATACTATTGTCTACGGTATATGTTTCGATAACGTGGGAAACGATTACACGGTAAACAATGTATCCATTCTTGATATACTGCCAAAGGAAGTCAGTTTTATAAGAGCTGACGGTGATGGTGCCTTTGGACAATATGATCCTGTTACCCGCACCTATACATGGTCATACTCCTCTCTGGCGCCAGGATTCAAGGGAGATTGTTTGGAGTTGGAAGTACAGGTGAATTCAGATGCAGCTCCAGATACGACAATCACTAATTCTGCGGTTATCGACAGCGATGAAACAAGTACAGCAACAGCGAGTGTTGATGTTGTTACAGGAGCTATCAGCTATAATCCCCTTAATCTAAGCAAGGAAGTTATAGGGGGTACTTTTGAGCAGAATAATAGTAGCAAGATTACGTATGTGGAAATAGGCGATACTATTATCTATGGTATTAGCTTCGATAATAAGGACAATGATAATAGTGTAACCGATTTATCTATCATTGACACCCTTCCGAACGAGGTAAGTTTTATAATGGCTGATGGCGATGGTGGATTTGGACAATATGACCCTATTACGCATACCTATATATGGTCATACCCCACTCTGCCGGCGACGTTTGAGGGTACTTGCTTAGAACTGGTAGTTCAAGTAAATGAAGGAACAGCCCCAGGTACGACGATCACTAATTTTGTGGCTATCGACAGTAAAGAAACAGAGCCAACAACAGCGAGCGTAGATGTTATTACAGTCAGCTACAATCCCCTTAATCTAAGCAAGAATATTGTAAGCGGTACTATTGAGCAGACTGCTACTGAAGAGGTAGGACATGTGGAGGTAGGTAACAATATTGTCTACAGTATCTGTTTCGATAACAAAGACAATAATTATGCCGTAAACAATGTATCCATTGTTGATATACTACCAATGGAAACCAATTTTGTAAGAGCAGACGGTGATGGCATCTTTGGACAATATGATCCTATTACTCATACTTATACATGGTTCTACCCATCTCTGTCGCCGGGATTCCAGGGTGCTTGCTTAACATTAGTGGCGCAAGTGAATAAAGACACAGCCTCAGACATGACCATCACTAATTCTGCGACCATCGACAGCGATGAAACTGGACCAGCAACAGCAAGTGTTAACGTTGTTACACGCACAGGAAGTCCTTTAGCAGCTGGTCTGAGTATACGTCCCAACATGATCAGACGCAATGGCTGTTGTGAGAGTATACTGGCAATTGTAGGATTACCACAAGGCATCGGAAGAGATGACATCGGAGACGAAGCGCTTATCCTCAACCCTGGCAGTATTGAAGCGAGCTATCAGCTTGTGTACGTCACGGCCGATAGAGTGGAGATACACGCCTGGTTCGATGCGGATAGATTGAGGGCTGCTGTGTCTGGCTATGGCGAAGTCAGGGTGCAGGTTGTTGGCGAACTCAAATCAGGCCAAACTTTCACTGGCGAAAGCATTATCTACATAACTAAATTCGTCGGCAATTGATTCGCAGCGTGCGTATTAAAACTTGTGGTGAGCCCATTCGACTTCGCTCAGGGCAGGCTTTGTCGAATCCATTCGACTATGGGGTATCAACTTGACGGCCCACTGTTAAGTGGCCTAAAAGAAGGTGCATTTGAAAA
>CAZQKO010000053.1:6374-9314 GCA_964593945.1 uncultured Pirellulales bacterium
GGTATCAACTTGACGGCCCACTGTTAAGTGGCCTAAAAGAAGGTGCATTTGAAAATTAAGACTCAATCCCTGTAAAGATTTTTCGCAGAATGTTTATCAATGTCCTTGGCTCGAAGTAATTTACCGGCAGGCGCAAATAGACTGTCTTGGAATCAACAATTCTTAACTTGCCACTGATATTTGTGAACAGAGAGACTGTTTTACTGTCAGGTTCTTTCGCAAACGAAAAGGCCAAATTCTGGCTCGAAGCAATAATGCTTTTTATATTGCACCTGCTCGCTTTTATTCTCAGTTCAGCCAATTCCAGCAGCAGTTTGACCTCTTCCGGTACCGGTCCATACACATCGGCTAATTCGCTTTCAATCTGCTTTAAATCTTCGCTGGTCTTTGCAACGGCAATTTTGCGATAAACATCCATTCGATGTCGGTCAAGTGGTATATAATTTTTTGGTATATATGTAGTAAAGCCCAAATCGACAGTTGCGGTTGGTATAGATTCGACAGGCTCATTTTTTAATTGCTTAACGGCATTTGTTAAAAGTTCGCAGTACATCTGATAGCCTACAGTTTGTATGTGGCCGGATTGTTCAGGCCCTAATATATTGCCCGCCCCGCGAATCTCCAAATCCCGCAGGGCAATTCTAAAGCCGGCTCCCAGATGTGAATACTCTTCGATTGCCTTCAGCCGCCTGGCTGCTGTCGGCGTAATCGGCCGTGACACGGGCAGCAGCATATAAGCGTACGCCCGATGTTTATATCTGCCTACTCGGCCTCTAAGCTGATGCATCTCAGCGAGGCCGAACCTGTCTGCATCGTTTATGAAAATCGTATTTGCATTTGGGATATCCAGGCCTGATTCAATGATGGTCGTACACACGAGCACATCTGTTTGGCCCAGAACAAAATCAACCATCGCCTTTTCCAGCTCGCTTTTAGGCATTTGTCCGTGTGCGATGGCGATCTTTGCATCTTTTGCAAGTTTTTGTATTTCCCATGCCTTTTTCTCGATGGTCTTGACCCTATTGTGCAGGAAAAATACCTGCCCCTGGCGGTTTAGCTCACGGTAAATGGCTTTTCTAATAAGCTCGTTATTATATGGTGACACCATTGTTACGATGCTGCGCCTGTCCAACGGTGGTGTAGCTAATGAGCTTATATCGCGCAGGCCCAGAAGTGACATATGCAGCGTCCGGGGAATAGGCGTGGCGGTCATCGTAAGAATATCAACATTAACGCGCAGCCTTTTTAGCTTTTCTTTATGTTCTACACCAAAGCGCTGCTCTTCGTCGATTATCAACAGGCCCAGGTCTTTAAATCCCATATCGCCGCTTAAAAGCCGATGTGTACCGATGATGATATCGACCTTGCCCGCCTTTGTCCTGGTGATTATATCACGTGCCTCTTTTGTTGTCTTGAAGCGATTTAGAACCTCGATACAAATTGGAAAATCTGCAAACCGCTCGGTGAATGTTCTACCGTGCTGCACGCACAATACTGTTGTCGGCACGAGTACAGCTATTTGCCTGCCGTTTTCTATTGCCTTAAAAGCAGCACGCATAGCAAGCTCCGTCTTGCCGTAGCCAACGTCGCCGCACAAGAGCCTATCCATCGCTATAAGCTCCTGCATATCTGTTTTGATTTCTTTGGAGGCCTTCGTCTGGTCCGGCGTTTCCTGATAGGGGAAAGACTGCTCAAATTCAGCCTGCCAATTAGAATCCTCGCCGAAGGCGACTCCGCCCATCGACTGGCGCTTCGCCTGAAAGTTGAGCAGTTCTGCAGCAAGGTCACGAACGGAACGGGCGACTTTTTCTTTTTGCTTCTGCCACCTCTTCGAGCCGACTTTGCTCAGTGCCGGCCGTTTAGGGCTTGTCCCTATAAACTTTTGAATCAATGCAATATTGCGGACGGAAACCTGAATTTTAACTCCATCGCCGTATTCAATCGTAAGGTATTCCGATTTGCCGGTTTTCTCTTGTATTGTTTTTATGCCTAAGAATTTGCCGATACCGTAGGATGCATGCACAACGTAGTCACCTTCCTGCAGGTCGCTGAGCGTGTCTAACGGTGCTGTAGCACGCACCGGTCGCACTGTTCTTCTAAGTGCAAATTGGCCAAACAGCTCATGATGACTTATTACAATCGTGTTTAGCGAGCTTATAACAAAGCCCTGATGAATGAATCCTAAAAGCAGCTTAAAATTTGCCGGGATTTCCGTGCTTATCTCCCTTATAATTTCGCCGACACGTTTAACCTCAGCGGCGCTTTCGCAGTAAAGCAGCATCTTTGTGCCTTGTTGGGCCTGTTGTACCAATTCTTCCAGTGCTGCTTTATGTCCCGCCCAAACTGAGGTTGCCTTGTACTCGAACCGCTGCACACTTTTAATGTCTATCTTAAAAACATCGTCTGTTTTTATGGCTGCAAACCTGGATATATGAAGCTGAGCGAATTGAGAAGCAGCGGTATAAATGTCCAACCAGTTGTAAAGCTGTTTCCTTGTCTCGATCCGTTCGAGAAATACATGTGCAACTTCCTCGATGTCAACCGGCTCTTCAAGAATTATTATGGTGTCTTTTGGAAGGATATTTATGAAAAGCTCTTTTTGTTCTGCCGTTTCTCCACATAAAGCTGAGATAATATTGATCCCTTCTAACTGTCGGCTGGAGCGCTGCGTATCCAGATTGATTTGGCGGATGCTCTCAATAGTATCACCAAAGAATTCAACACGCACCGCCTCGGCTGTTCCTTGTTGATAGTCCGGCGTGTCACTAATGACGATGGACGAAAGCAATGGAGCATAAATATCGATGATTCCGCCGCGTCGAGCAAATTGACCCGGCAGGTCAACCTGCTCGACCCGCTCAAAGCCGTTATCCACCAGCCAGCCCCCAAGGGACTCCGGCGATAGCTCCTTATTAGTTTCAAGCTGAAGTGAGCTTTCCC
>CAZQKO010000053.1:9414-13181 GCA_964593945.1 uncultured Pirellulales bacterium
CGACGAAATATGAGCGACGAGCTTGAGTCTTTCGGTTCTGGTCTCATCGGTGGCGTCTGCTAATTCTTCTTCGCCTTCCCAGGCAGCCAGAACCTGGACTTCTTTGCAGCCGAAGGTCTGCAGGTCGTCAACAGCCTTATCGGCGTCTTCGATATGTGGGCAGATTAGCAGGATTGGCCGAGATAGCTTTTCTGATATGTACGCCGCCAGCAGGCGCGCAAACGATCCCCATGTCCCCTCGACTTTAACCACCCCCGGCTCGACTGAGCTCGTCGAAGTCTCGTCGGGATGAGTAAGTCGGGAGATAATCCGCGAAACTACTTTGTCGCATCCCAGATCCATCGGATGATCTACCAACACAGCATTATAATCTATCGGCAGTTTATAGGGGATGCTATTTTTCTGGTATTCTGTATTTCTGATTTTCTTTGATCGGTTCAACGTATGATTTCTGAAATGACGCGAAAGAAGGCAACTGAGCCGCGCTTGAGATTGCGGAGGTTATAGCCACCTTCCTGTACCACAAGCATGGGCAGCTTGAGCTGTGCCAGACGCCGAGCGACCTGCCGAAGCATATCAATCGACAGTTTGAAAGTCCCGGTCGGATCACCTTTTAAGACATCAAAGCCGAGACTCACGACGAGAAAATCGGGGCGGAAACGTTCGATATAAACAATGGCCTTATCGAAGGCTTTTAAATAAACGGTATCGGTTGTGTTTGGGGGCAGAGGAAAATTGCGGTTGAATCCCAGGCCGGGGCCTTCGCCTGCTTCGCCGGCAAAGCCGCTAAAATATGGAAATGAATAGTCGGGATGGCCATGAATAGAGACAGTCAGTACATCTGGACGAGTATAGAAGATGTCCTGTGTGCCGTTGCCGTGGTGAAAGTCTATATCGAAGACAGCCGTTCGTCCGTGGAGGGAGAGCTGATGAGCAGCGATAGCGGCGTTGTTAAAATAGCAGAATCCACCATAGACTTTCCGCTCGGCATGGTGTCCCGGTGGACGGCAAAGGGCATACGCAACGGGGACGCCGGCGAGTATTTCTTCGGCAGCCGTCATTGCAACATCGACGGAAGCTCGGGCAGCGAAATAGGCATTACGATATAACGGCGTACAGGAGTCAATACAGTAGTAGCCTGCCTGTACGGGAAGGTCACGGGGTCGGCGGTCAGGCCTGCGTATGGGAAACGTATCGGGATAAACGGGCCGACCGGTTTCGAGCTTTGTGCATACGATTTTCAGGTAGTTGACGAAATGCTTATCATGCACGGCCATAACGACACTTTCACTGAAGCGTTTCGGTGGCACGACAGTGAAGATATTCAAGGGCAGAAGGGCGTCAAGCAACGCTCCTACCCGGGCAGGTCTTTCAAAATAACCTCTGCTGCGAACATGATGGATGGCATGCTTCTGACTTGCCACAAGAGTGAGGAGTTTCTGGATATGTCCTTTTGTAACTTGCCTCACCTGGTCGGCCTTCTGCAAGTACCTCGCAGGGCGGAGACGCACAGGGTCATCGACGAATGACTCGACAACATGGCGGATATATCCTTCATCTACAATATGCCCAAAACGGTGCTTGAGAATGGCTCTTACGGCACTTTGAACATCTATCCGCGATAGGGGGGATGTCCTGCTCAGCGGATCGAACAACAAATAAGCTGTGGTGGGAGGATCGCCAACCGGTGTGTGGTAAGCGGTGTTGATAATAGGGCGGACGCCGTATTGTTCATAGAAACGCATGCGTTTACGGCTTTGCGCTAATTCAGCCGGGTCTTTTGTAAGTTCGGGATCATCGGGCTGGACCTCCAAATACAGACTGCGAGAGGACAATCCCTCGCAGTATTCACGGGTGGCTTCGTATAGAGCACTGCCGAGTCCTCCACCCCAACGCTCCTTACGCACCGCAATAAAATCAAGAAATGAGCAGTTAATATCAGGAAAGTGCAGAAGCATGACGAATCCTGTGACTTTGCCTAATGTTGTCTCGGAGACTATCAGGGCGGTCTGATACTCGTGCGTGAATGGATTAGCTAAAAGCTCCGGTATCTTATCGGCATAATCGGCCAGCTTTGGGAAATTCTCTCTAAAGATTCCCTCAACCTGTGTGATGCGATCCCGCGCGATTGGTAGTGCAGGACTTGTAATACAGCGGATACGAATCAAACCTTTTCCTCATCTTTCTGTTTTTTAACGAGTCTTTGTCGGCCTCGAATCGGGAAAGTAATGAGTTATTCTATTTCAGCTCTCTTTTAATGGCGTTGAGCAGGTCTTTAGAAACTTCGGCCCCCAGTTTTTTTGCAATATTTATATGCTTCCAGGCCAGTTCATATTGTTTTAGTTTATATAATCCGACGGCAAGTCCATAGTGTGCATTACCCATTGTTGGATCGATCCCAACCGCTGTGTAGTATTCAGTTACCGCTGGCTCGTAATCACCTTTATTAAAGTATGCTGCTCCAAGATTGTAGTGGACCCAGCCGTCATCCGGCTTTATTAGGATTGCTTTCCTATAATTTTCAATAGCTGAGTCATATTCTTGTTTGCCGAAATAGGCATTGCCTAAGTTTAATAAAGCAGCCAACATATCCGGCTGAACAGCTAAAACTTGTCTATATGCTTGAATTTCTTTATCAACCAGGCCTAATTTGTTGTAGCAAACACCTAAACCATAGTGAGCCTCGGCGAAATCCTGTTTCAACGTCACAGCCTTTTTGTATTGAAACACTGCTGCTCCATAATCGCCCATCAGGTAATATACTTCACCCAAATGACTATATAAGCTGGGATTTTTCGGCTCCAGATCGATTGCCTGCTTCAAATGTACTATCGCTAATCCAAACTTTTCCTGCTTGCTGTAAGCAATAGCCATGTTCTGATACGCGTCCACGTAGTTTGGATCCAGATCGAGTGATTGAGAATACTGGTAAACCGCATCTTGCAATCGTTCCTGTCTGAAATATGCGTTTCCAAGATTATTGTGTGTCTTGGCATCGACTGGATTTATTTGAAGAGCTATCTGGTATTCGAATATTGCATCTTCTATCTGTCCTTTTTGCAGATAAACATTACCCAGGTTGGCCCGAGATTCAGCTAATGTTGGATTTATCTGCACCGCTCTTTGAAGCACGAGCAATGCGGTTTCAATATTGCCCGTATCAGTGTAGCTGTTGCCTAAGTTGTTGAAGAAGCAGCCCAATGTCTGTATTTTGTTTAGATTCTTCAAATATATGCTGTCACCATCTGATATGGGAACTTTAAATTTATTTATGTAATGTTCGTCGGGAAGGCTTTCACCTCTGCCTGCGGCTTCAATATTAAAACGTACTTTGCCGTCATCGTATCGGACGAAAAAGTGCCCAGGCACTACAACACCGTACATGGGCATACCCAATCGTTCAGCTAATGAAAGATAAAGAATTGAAAGGCTAAGACAGTAGCCTCGCTTATTATCCAGCACGGAGTGCAGGAATAAAGTATACGGATTCTCAGCCTCCGGGACACCCTTGTATCCTAACTCGCGAAATAAATAATTATTTATGACAGGAATCGCTTTATAATCCGGCTTCAATCCCTTTTTCTTCAGTTTTTCCAGAATTTTATAAGCCATGTCGTCCAGTGTTGATAGATACCTGCGGCCATGCACCATATCGCTCCACTGTTCAGAGACAATCAAGGCGGCTGTGCCCAAATCAATTTCATCATCCGGCAGCCGCAGGACATCCTCAATCGACCTTGCATACAATCCTCTCTTGCCCTCATTTG
>CAZQKO010000053.1:13281-14455 GCA_964593945.1 uncultured Pirellulales bacterium
ATTTTATCGGCAGTTAGTTCCTTTATATTTTGTCTTTTTCCAGGATTATGAGGCCGGAATCGCCTGATCTGGATAAATCTTCATTGCATAGTCTAAATTCCCAGGTTATTTTAATCAACATATTTTTAATGCGGATTGAAGGATATGATGAACACCAAACACAGTATTACCACTCGTCTCGGCGAAGGGCCGAGCCGGAGCCGGGATAGAATTATCTTTTGTTATCTGCTGTTTCTCATCTTTTTATCGGCAGGTTGTCACAGTCCGAACGAAGTGAGCCTTTTTGACGGCAAGACGTTGGGCCAGTGGAAGATAACGGATTTTGGTGGCCAGGGAAAAGTCTATGCTAAGGATGGCAGCTTGTTTCTTGAAATGGGCAATGACCTGACCGGTGTGACCTGGACGGGACCGGTTGTCCGAACGAACTATGAAATTACTCTCCAGGCGATGCGGGTTACAGGCAGCGACTTTTTCTGTGGCCTGACCTTTCCTGTAGATGCCAATTGCTGCTCGTTGATACTGGGTGGCTGGGGCGGCTCAGTCTGTGGCATATCCAGCCTTGATAATTATGATGCGTCTGAAAATGAGACTTATCAGATTATTGGGTTTGAGGATGGGCGATGGTACCACATCCGGGTGCGGGTGACGCCCTGCAAAATCGAAGCCTGGCTCGACGAGGAAAAAATAATAGACGTAGAAACTACTGGTCGAATAATTGACACCCGAATGGAAGTAGATCTCTCCAGACCGTTAGGTGTCGCAACCTGGCGAACAACGGGAGCGATTCGCAACATCCGATTACGGAGATTGGCCCCTAAAAAATAATGTAGCTGGTATCTAAATCTCAATCTCGGTGGGTACTCCGAGCGTGCGTCGTTTGAATAAGTCAATTTTCATCCATTTGTTACTCTTGAATCTCCAGCGGTTGGCTAATCCTGCAACAATAACGCTCAATGTAGCGGCAATCCATGGTCCTAAAGCACCAAGAGATGGTAAAAAAATGACAATAAGCACACCGCCAAGTCCTAATACCACTACCGACGCCGCTGCTGAGATAATCGCCAACCACATCGTATCGCCGGCTCCCTGAAGGGGGCCGCTATAAATAATGCGTGCGGCGTGAAAAACCTGATATATTGCGGCACAGATCAAAATATTAACGCCAATCTCTTTT
>CAZQKO010000054.1:0-13733 GCA_964593945.1 uncultured Pirellulales bacterium
GGCTCAGCAAGAAATGATAATACCCGCCGTCGAGAAAACGATAGAGACCATCAAGGCAACCATCTTTCCGATTCACGGACTATGACAAGAAAACAGGAGATAGATAACAGAGGACAGATTAACCTGTATTTCTCACAAACTACAGAGATCGCAGGTTATGTATTTCGTTTATCGGTTGCGCTGCTCGTTTCGTAATACGTTTAACGATTGCGTCTTAAAAAACGTTTTACGTTCAACGCAACCGTAACGAGCTTCGCAATGGCGCGAGCCATGCTGTGCACCGCAACCGTTTAACACAAACTCCCTGCACATCATACTGTCACAGATAACAACAGTCGCAAACAAGCGTAAGTTTTTATATATCAAGAAGCTCTGCAATTTCGGTGTTCTCCGCGGTTAATTTGCTTTGGCAGAGCCAAGAGGAGCTACAACCCTTCCATATACTTCATTGAGCACTTGAGCTAACGCTGCATATATTGCCGAAAGCCCACAGATAATTCCTTCGAAACCGGCAAATCGTTTTATTGCAGGATTACTCGTAAGATCACCGAGTGCCAACAGAAAAAATAATAGAGCTAATGAGGCAAATACAAATTGTAGTGCTTTGTTAAGCTTAAGGGTACCAATGAACATAACCGTAGTAAATACTCCCCACATAAACAGGTACGCCACCATAGCTGAATTTTCCGGAGCATTTCCCAGGCCCATCTTAGGAGCAATTATTAAGCCAACTAAAGACAGCCAGAAAAGACCGTATGAAGTAAAAGCTGTCGTCCCAAAGGTATTGCCTTTCTTGTACTCCATTATGCCTGCGATAATTTGTGCTATCCCTCCATAGAAAATTCCCATAGCCAATATCATTGTACCCAATCCGAAAAGGCCGGCATTATGCAGGTTTAGCAGGACTGTCGTCATACCAAATCCCATTAAGCCGAGCGGTGCGGGATTGGCTGTTGTATCTTTTATTTGAGTGACATTCTCAGATGTTATGTTTTTCATTGCTTGTGCTCTTTTGTTGAAAATAACCTGGACATGTGTCTTACCACATGCCCAGTCTTTTAATTCTTAAAAAAGCTTTACTGATCCCGGCCCTTAATCAGGCTTTCTACCACGCCTGGATCAGCGAGTGTAGTAATGTCACCTAAATTATCTGTCCTCTTTTCAGCTATCTTGCGCAAGATACGCCGCATAATCTTGCCTGAGCGGGTCTTTGGAAGTGACGGAGCAAACTGAATCGCTTCAGGCGTTGCGATAGGCCCGATTTCCTTTCGCACGTGTTTGACAAGCTCACCTTTCAGCTCGTCACTTTCTGCGACCCCCTCTATTAGCGTAACAAAGGCATATAAGCCCTGTCCTTTAATCTCGTGGGGTATCGGTACGACCGCAGCCTCGGCGACTTTTTCGTGGCTGACAAGGGCACTTTCAACTTCAGCGGTACCGATACGGTGGCCGGAGACATTGACTACATCATCGATTCTGCCCATCAGCCAGTAGTCATTATCATCGTCGATACGACAGCCATCGCCGGTGAAATAAAGATTATCGAACATGGTAAAGTATGTATCAATAAACCTCGGATGGTCTCCCCACATTGTGCGGGCCATTCCGGGCCATGGCTTACGTATGCAAAGTTTCCCACCTTCATTTACGTCACACTGGCTTCCATCATCACGCAAAATGATCGGATCAACGCCAAAGAAAGGCTGAGAGGCACTTCCCGGCTTTAATGTATGAGCACCCGGTAACGGCGTAATTAGAATTCCACCGGTCTCCGTCTGCCACCAGGTGTCCACAATCGGGCAGCGACCACGCCCGATCTTATCGTAGTACCACATCCAGGCTTCGGGATTTATAGGCTCACCAACTGAACCGAGCACTCGCAGCGAATCCAGCTTATACTTTGCCGGCCACTCATCACCAAGACGCATCAGAGCACGAATAGCCGTCGGAGCCGTATAAAAAACGCTAACACTGAATTTGTCACAAACCTGCCAGAATCTACCCGCATCGGGATATGTAGGAACTCCCTCAAACATCAGCGAGGTGGCTCCATTTGCCAGTGGGCCATAGACGATATAGCTGTGCCCTGTCACCCAGCCAATGTCAGCAGTGCACCAGAAAATATCATCGTCATGTATGTCAAAAATAAGCTTATGACTAAGAGCAACATGCACTAAGTATCCGCCTGTAGTGTGGACAAGGCCTTTCGGCTTGCC
Organism: uncultured Pirellulales bacterium; assembly: GCA_964593945.1. Taxonomy (GTDB): domain Bacteria; phylum Planctomycetota; class Phycisphaerae; order Sedimentisphaerales; family Anaerobacaceae; genus CAZRMQ01. The sequence goes on from CAZQKO010000054.1 coordinate 2,217, forward strand.
GGTCGAACCTGATGTGTAAAGAATAAACAACATATCTTCAGCGTTCATTGGCTCGGCTTCGCAGCTCTCAGACGCCCCGGTCATTTCATCGTGATACCAGATGTCTCTATCCTCTTTCATATTGCATGGGTCATCACTAATCTTGACCACGATGACGCTCTCAATCGTAGGAGTATTTTTCAACGCATCATCAGCGATGCTCTTGAGGGGGATGTGTTTACCGGCACGCAGGGAAACATTAGAAGTAATAAGCATTTTGCAGTCAGAATCGTTAATGCGGTCCTTGATGGCATCGGCACTGAATCCGCCGAATATAACCGAGTGAATTACTCCGATACGAGCACAGGCAAGCATAGCTACAGGGAGCTCCGGAATCATCGGCAGATAAATGGCAACACGGTCGCCCTTTTTTATTCCTTTTGATTTTAAAACATTGGCGAATTTGCAAACCTGTTTGTGCAGCTCTTTATAAGTAATCTTTTTAACTGCATTGTCAGCTTCACCCTGCCAAATTATCGCAGTCTTATTTGCAATGGGCGTATTAAGATGGCGATCAAGGCAATTGTAAGCAACATTTAACTGACCATCAGCAAACCAAGCTTGCTCAATCTTGCGATTCTTGGTGTCCCAGGTGTACTGTAAACCCTTTGTCGGCTCCTTGAACCAAGACAGATTCTTTGCCTGCTTAAGCCAGAAGCTATCCGGGTCGTTAATCGACTGTTCCCACATTTGCTGAGACTGCTCAGGACTTGTGATATAAGCTTTGGCTTTGATTGAAGCTGGCGGCGGAAATGAACGCTGCTCAGTTATAAGTGAATCAATAGCTTTTTGTGCTTGTTCCATAACACTCTCCTTTTTTTAATTTCTGATCTATGAGCACAACCTCGATAGATTCCTCGTGAAAAAATAACAAGACAGCTATACTATATAATTAAATTCAGTGATTCAACCGAAAAGTTCAAAAATCGCGTTTTTTATGAATCTTTCAGAATCTGTACCTCATACTCAAACCGGTATATGTTACATCATCTGTGCAAACCGAATCCTCCATTGATATTTGATGATAAATCCCCGGCAGAAAAGAAAGATTGTCTGTGATTTTCAATTTTGTAGACATTCCAAAAGTAGCATACGACCAGTCATGTTCAGCTCCGCCGAGACCATCGGTATAGGCAAGCTCTCCGGACAAGCGCAGCGGCTCTACGTTTTCTAATACCTTCAAGTCATAGCCAAGTATGAAACGATGAACCCAGCCTGGCGGGATATCGGCGCCGCTTTGCTTCGTGTAATTTTCTCCCGCAGCGTACTCATAATGAGCGATGTAGCTCGGAGTGAAACCTTGCGGCAAAATATTCGGCCAGGAAAAGGCGAATATCCACTCCCAGGTTGTATTAGCTGATTTTCTGTCCCGGCGGGGATAGTGTTCATATTCCGTACTAAGATTAAAGTTCATAGCGTAGGGTGTATCTTCAAAAAGCCTGCCTTTATAGTACGGCCTGTAGTCAAACCTCTGCTGGTCAACGTAGCCGCTTCCAAAGGCATTACGATGAATAACTTTAAAGCCAAGACCTGTGCTAAATAGGTCGAAGTCAAAAGACTTAAATAACGCACCGTGCGAGCCGTATGCCTCGACGCCCTTGCTCAACCACTTGCTCAGATAAGTCACGTCGAAGGTAACGCCTAATTGTTTTTCCTCGGATTGAGTCCTACCCGCAGCCAATAATATGATAACAACGGTAAGTAAAATTTTCCTTTTCACAATTCTATTCCTTAAAGCTTTCTGTTTTACTTGCTTTTCTGCCGGACTAATTGACCTTTGTCTCCAGCTATAGTTAAAAAAAGAGAGAGCATTATATATAAAAGTTGAATAACGTCAAGGGCAAGATAAAGAAAGTCAAAGGAAAATCAGGCTATCAAGAAAAAGGAAGAAATAAACATGATTTTCTGGTATGGCTACGGCAGGCTCTCAGGCTCAACGTAGGGGTTCGCCGGAGCGGGCCGACCTGGCGAGTAACCTAATAAGCTATCCCGACAAAGATTGTGAGAAATGCAGGTTAATCGCCAGGTCCAACTTCCGAATTCATTTCTACTCTTTTTGTGGCTGTGGAAAAATTATTTCTTACACAAATCTTCGGCAATCTAATGCAAAAATTGTTTCCTCTGTCATCAGCACTTTCTATCCATATCCATCCACCGTGCATTTCTATAATTTTCTTTGCTATCGACAAGCTTAAAGTCCTATCCTGCTCCGGATGCCAGCAAGACTGTTCTTTAAACCACTCAAAGCAGTTAAAAATTTTGTCCATCCTGCTGCTTTCAATAGCTGGTCCATCGTCTTTTATTACTACGATAATCTCACTGCCGGTATCTTTTAAGCACGCTTCGACATGACCTTTTCCCATGGTCATATCTATAGAATTGTTTATAAGATCGGTTAAAGCCTGCTTAATTCTGCTATGGTCTCCGCTGATAACAAGCTCATCGTCTGGTACATCACTTTTTAGCGTAACACCTTTTTGTTCTGCAAGCGGTGTCAAATCAACCATAATTTCCGAAACCACATCGCCAAGGTTAAGCTCGATCTGCTGCAATTTTATTTTGCCCGCCTCTATATGTGCAATATCCAGAAGATCGCTAATAATTCTTTTTGCCACAGTGAAGTTTTTCCAAGATTCCTTTTGCTGCGCTCCGCCGTCTAATATGTTTTCATCCGACAGCAATCTCTTCAACGTCTCTGAAACCTTAATGAGCAATTCATTTTTGAGCTGACACTGTTTCTTCAATTTAAGGTTTGCTCTCCTCAGCTCATCTTCCACAAGAACGCGTTCCGTAATATCCCGAGTAGTCCCGACAATTGCAATTTTATTGCCGTTATGATCTTTAATGATCGATTTTGAAAGAGAAACGGGGAATATACTGCCATCTTTTCGCTTGTGATAAAATCCAACTTCCCAGGCGTCTCCAATACTCTGGGTTCTAAAAACCGCCCTTGTATTGGCAGTATTAAGGCCAGCCAGCCAGAGAACACTGCTTTTTTTCCCGAGTATCTCCTCCCTTTTATATCCATAGGTATCACAGAAGGCCTTATTTACGAAGGTAATCTTGTCATCCATATCAGTAATATAGACGTTATCAATGGTGCTCATAATAGCACCTGACAATAAACGCAGATTATCTTCGGCCTTTTTGTGCCTTATGGCATTCTCGACGGTTATGGGAAGCACTTTGAGATAGCTTCTTTCTATGTCTTTTGTCAGATAATCATAAGCACCAGACCTCCATGCGTTGACTGCTATTTCCTCACCACCAGCACCTGTGACAACAATAGTAGGGATGTCCTTAACTGATTCCAGGATGTTAAATGCTGTACCATCTCCAAGAAAGTAGTCGGAGATCACAATATCAAATTGTTGGCAAGCCAATATCTTGTGGGCATCTGCAACAGAGCCGGCTATGGTGTAATCATATTGAAGCTCTTCAGCTTCCACCAACCGCTTGAAAGCTATTTGGTCAAGTTTATCATCCTCAATCATCAACACTTTATACTTCTCATTATTCATGATTTCGCCCCCTATTTGGCATCTCACTTAAAGACCAGTAACGGTCAATTGTTCTAATTGTCTCCACAAACTTTTTATAATCAATCTGCTTGACTACATAGCCGGTGACATTAAGCTTATAGCTCTCGGCTATATCACATTCTTCATTAGATGTAGATAACACTACAACAGGTATACTTTTCAGTGCGTCATCGGCTTTTACAATTTTCAGAAATTCGATGCCGTTCATCTTCGGCATATTCAAATCTAAAAGTATAACGTAAGGCCTTTCGTTACTTTCATCTCTTAAATATTCCAGAGCTTCCTGGCCATTGGTTTTATGAATTAACGGATTCAGACGCTTCAACTCCTTAAGGGCGCGTTTCACTGTCATCGCATCTACGCAATCATCTTCAACTAACAATATCGGCTTCGAGCTTTGCATCTTAAATCCCCATTTCATGATTGGGCAATGTAAACAAAGATGTATTTGCTTTGCCCGGCTTTGACTCTGCCCAAATTACACCCCCAATATCTGGATCTGGTGACAATCCGAATTATGTCACCTGCTATCAATCACTCAAGAACCATTGCCTTAGTTCCCATCCGGCAACTCGCTCAAAGTCCAGTAAAGATCAATTGTTCTAATTGCCTCCACGAACTTTGTATAATTGACCGGCTTGACTATATAACCGCCGACGCTGAGCTTGAAGCTCTCCATTATGTCGCACTCTTCTTTAGATGTAGTTAACACTACAACAGGAATTTTTTTCAGCACATCATCAGCTTTTACGACTTTAAGAAATTCGTTGCCGTTCATCTTTGGCATATTCAAATCCAGCAAAATAACACAAGGCTTTTCATTGCTCTTGTCTCTTAAATACTCCAGGGCTTCTTCACCATTGGTCCTGTGAGCTAAAGGATTCATAACCTTCAAGTCCTTAAACGCCCGCTTAACAGTCATTGCATCTACACTGTCATCTTCAACTAACAATACTGGTTTTGAGTTTCGCATTTTTTAACCCTCTTCTTTTTGCTTTGGTAACGTGAACAGGAATCTGCTTCCCTCGCCCACTTTTGATTCCACCCAGATCCTTCCCCCATATATCTCAATAATCTTTTTAACCGCCGTTAGACCTACTCCGACACCTTCAAGTTCATCTTTCGGTGATAATGTCTGGAACATCTGAAAGATTTTCTCGAAGTATCTTTCCTCAATTCCGGGACCATTATCAGCAACACTGAATTTCCATCGGTCTTCGTCTTCGATACAGCCAACTTTTATGTGTCCCTTCGGCTTATCCATATATTTTATTGCATTGCTTATCAAATTCTGGAAAACCTGAGTAATACGAGTCTTTTCGCATTCAATCACCGGCAGCTCATTTTCAATCTTGATGGTGATGTTTTCCGGAGGAGCAGCCATGTCGATAATATGCGGAACAAGCTCACTCAGATTTACCCGTGTTGTTTTCTCTTTAATGCGTCCGGCACGGGAGTACTGCAGAACTCCATCGATCAAGTTATGTATTCGGTCCACCCTGCTTAAAAGCAAGTCTATCCGCTCCTTACCTTCCTTGTCGAACTTATCCGCATAATCAGTTAATATCCAATTGGCCAGCATGTTAATCCCCCGCAGCGGCGTCTTCAAATCGTGGGACATTATGTATACTATGTCATTTAACTCCCGGTTAGTGTTTTCCAGTTGAGCAAGCAGTTGTGCCTGGCGCTTCTCCGCCTGCTTGCGCTCTTGAAGGAAACCGCCTATTCTATAGAGCATCACATTGTCGGATATATCCAGATGATCTCGCAAATACGCTTGAAGATACTGTTCTATCTTAGTGGAATGTGCCATAATGAACCGACAGGTGCTATCACCTCTGGCTCTACACATTATCTCAGAAGCGACCAACGGAATCCCAAAGCTCTCCTCACACCATCCGGACGAATATCCGGCATTCATAGCACAAACACAGAAACTACTCTTTTTGCCGCTCTTGTCCCAGGCATCGGCCTCAAACGAAAATGGGTGATCGTATATAAGATAGTAGTTCTCGTCAGGCGTCGGCCTTGACTCTGCAAATATATCCACATAAGCCCAGCCTGTGTGAGAGAAATGAATTGGCCCTGCGGAAAGCTTTTCTATAGGATCCTGCACACTCATTTGCTGATGGAAGTTCCTGGCATCCATCTTTCCGATAGCATGTGCAACGTCAAAAAGGAGGCTCCTTGCTATTTCCGATGCCTTCTCCTCTCCACAGTCCTCGAACATATTCTTTATTGCTTCGAAGAAATCCACCGACATTGAAGCTGCTCTGACAAGAATATATCGTTGGCCAAATATCTCTATCTTGCCCTTCGATGCATCTTCCTTCTTTTCACTGAAGTAAGCGCTCACATAGTCTTGAGCTTTCTGGAAAATCGGCTCAAACTGTTCTGGAACTGTAACTGTATCCAACATATCACTTTCCCTCCGTTGCGTTGGAGATACTCGTACGTTTGTCGAGCTTTTTTATTGCCGTCAGGTTTGTTACTCTAACCGCTGAATCAAGAGGTAATGCCACATTCGCGCCTCCCATGGAGTGTCGTACTGGGCCGACACCTATGAATTTCATGCCATTAGTAAAATATGCAGGCCAAGTCAGAGCAAAGATGGTGCCCAAGCTGAGCGTCAACCATACGATTTGATTTGTTTGTCTATTTCTTATCATCATATCTAAGATCACTACAAGTAAATTACCATATTTGCTCTGTCACGCTTATGCATTCAAGCTAACTAAGAGTTTTTCCTCTTCTACAGATGCTCGCCGCTTGGGCACCGTAAACAAGAACGTGCTTCCCTCGCCCACTTTAGATTCCACCCAGATCCTTCCCCCATGTGTCTCAACTATTTTTTTAACTACTGTTAGACCGACACCGGTGCTTTCAAACTCATCACGCGGCCTTAATGTCTGGAACATCTGGAAGATTTTCTCGAAGTATCTTTCTTCAATTCCAGGGCCATTATCAGCGACACTGAACTTCCAGCAGCCATCTTCCTCCATACAGGCAACTCGTATCTGACCTTGTGGCTTATCCATGTATTTTATGGCGTTGCTTAGTAAATTCTGGAAAACCTGAATAATCCGCGTCTTCTCACATTCGATCATTGGCAGCTCATCTTCAACTGTAATGGTGATGTTTTCCGGCGGAGCAAGTGTATCGATAATACTCGGCATAAGCTCATTCAGATTCACCTGAGTTTTTTCCTCTTTAACACGTCCGACACGGGAGTACTGTAGGATTCCGTCGATCAAGTTATGCATTCTGTCCACTCGGCTCAAAAGCAAATTCATCTGCTCTTGACCTTCCTCGTCAAATTTATCCGCATAATCACTTGATATCCACTTTACTAACGTGTTGATCCCCCGTAGCGGAGCTTTCAAATCGTGTGAGACTATGTGCGCGAAGTCCTTTAGTTCTTGATTTGTCTTTTCCAGTTGATCAAGCAGTTGGCCCTGACGTTTCTCCGCCTTTTTGTGTTCGGTGATATCTCGGAATATACCTTGCAGGAGCTTTTTGCCCCTAATTTCAAGCAGATTGGCCTTTATTGCAACATCTCTTATCTCTCCCTTCTTGGTAATAACCTGCGTGTCCAGAGTTAGGCCCTGTTTTTCTCTAAGATGCTCCTTGAAGCTGTTGCTAAATTCTCCTGCGATTACTTCTGGAGGATGAATAATCCGCTGGTGCTGCCCAACCAGCTCTGATTTTTCTCTGCCAACCAATCTTGTCGCCGCAGGGTTACAGTCAGTTATTATGCCTGTTTCGGCATCGGCTATGAAGATAGCATCTAATGCTCCCTCAAACTGGGTTCGGTATCTTTCTTCAGCTTTACGTAACTGCTCCTCCGCCCTCTTACGTTCAGCAACCTCTCTGGTTAGCTGCTCATTGGCAGTAGTTAACTCGGCGGTCCGCTGCTCAACCCTCACTTCCAGTTGATTCTTTGCATCCACTAACTCCAAGTCGCGATGCTGGATTTGCTCCAACATTTCATTAAACGCATCTATCAGTAAGCCAACCTCATCGTTGCTCTGCTTTATAGCTCGAGTAGAATAGTCCTTCTTTCCTGAAACTGCTTTCGCGACCTCAGCTAAGCTTAGGATCGGTCCGGAAATGACTTTCTGAAGTCGTGACGATACCAAAAAGGCTGCTAAGGAAGAAAGGAAAAGAACAATAAGGATTATACTTATATTACGCTTGAGCATAGCATACATAGGACTCATATCAGAACGCAGACAAACTGTCCCGATCGTTTGGCCATCGAGAACAATAGGTTTGAATACGGTTAGGAAACCATCGGCAAAACTGAAACCGCCTTCCTGAAACTTGGAGGGATGTACCTTAATCTCAGCGTAATCGCGATAATAAGAAGTAAAGAGCCTGTTTTCTTTGTTATAAACACAGCCGAAGACTATAGAAGGCTCTACATGAAGGGCCTGGAGTGTTTCTTTTGCATCCTGCGCATCCTGGAAGGCCAAAGCCGCTTTACAGTTTTCCGCTATCATCTCTGCCTGTGTTGACAAGTTACGCATCATCCCATCACGACAAGTGTTACGTTCCCAGCCGATAAATGCGGTGCCTGCTAAAAATAGACCGGTGATGCACGCCAACATGATAATCAATATCAGCTTGTGCTTTATCGCCATGTTTTGCAAAATAGACATAATTAATTCTTTGCTTCGTCCGAAGATTCTTCTTCGACTACTCTTTTCGCCAGCCGTAAAAGCTGAGACCGGATTTTAACTTTGGCACGCTTGGCTGCAGTAACATTAATTTCAAAACGAACCTTTTGGTCTTCCATAACGAAATTGATAATTCCACCGGCTTCAAGAAAACCTTCTATGTCTGAAACCGTCAGGACATTGTTTTCTTTAACTAAATTTATGGTTTTCTTAAGTTTTTTCTCCTCCGATCGACAAATAAACAGAACGTGACATTCTCTAATAGCCTCGACCTCCTGATTCAATTCTTCCTGATCTTTCTCGTCAGATTCTTTTTGCTCTTTCAGACCCTCAAATCGTCTTATAACAACATTCTTTCCTTTAACCTTTTTATTCTTAACAGGTTCAAAAGCGCCACCGAAAGGATCGCTGCCGATGATGCCAACGATTATTGGCTCGTTGCTGTCGCTCGATTTTTCTTCGGGCCAGTCAACAAAATTCATAAAGTTATATAAAAATGCGGCCTTAACCTGGTATTCACGGCTGACTGTGGAATCAGCCCGGACCTTTGGTACAAATGGCGTCACAAACAAGGCCAAAGCTAAAACTATCAACTTGTAAGCTCTAATTCTCATTCCTCGGTATTTATAAAAAAACAATCTTTCAATAAAAACGATTCTGCCTTCACCTTACTCAGAACTTTAATTGCAACCGGGCAAAAAACATTCGGCCTGGTGTTTCCAATGCTGTAAGGTAGCCGGTGTCGGTAACCGGATTCGTAGTCTCATTCAGGACATCCGACACCCCCACTATCAATTCGCCATTTCCCTTGGCGAACTTGCGGGACAGCGTCAAATCCAATCGATTAAAACTAGATAGGTCTTTTATCACAGTAGCGTACATGCGTTTGCCACTCTGAAATACATAGTTGGTATTGAAGGTCCAGTCTTTGTCCAGATACCATCTGCCGTTAAGCCCGGCTTTGTGTTGCGAGGGCGACATGGACCGCGTAATTTGTCCAAACTCGTCTGTAACCAAATCATTATACGCGTACCAGGCGCTGATTTTTACGGTTTTATACTGCCAGGCCAGCGATGTCTCTGCGCCCCAGGAATCGGCGCCGTTGACATTATCAAATGTACTGGTAGTGACGGTAGTAACTGGATCTGTCACGCTTCTGACGCCGATTAAACGCTCCATCCGCTGATAATACGTATCTACATTCAGCGACAGATTTTCCGCCAGCCGTCCGGTATATCCGGCTTCGAACGAATACGTTCCCTCATTATCCAGAGTATTGCCTGCATGAGGCTGGGTCACAAACAGACTGCCAACAAATGGTGCCTGCAGATAACTCGAGGATCCCCTTCGGACCGCAACGGTCGGCGAACGAAACGCCCGGGCAAAACTGGCCCGAACGACATGATTCTGCTGCTCATCCAGCGCATATAACGCTGTGAATCGGCTGGACCAGTCGGTTGTTGTTGCGCTGTAATGGTCCAGGCGCAACTGACCTTCCAAGGTCAACCGCTCGGTGACGGCCCAGCGGTCAATTAAGAAAAGCCCCGTCCAGTATTCGTTGTACTCGCCTCTGTCAAACATAAACTCATTTGTGGACGAGTTGTTGTGCGCACTTATCCGGTCCCAGCGGACGTTGCCGCCGACAGATGCGGTATGATCGTCGGCAAGTTTGAAATTGATTTGCGCCTCGAGGTCGTTTTGCAAATGCGTCGTCCGCTCGGTAATTACTCTGCGATGGTTGTCCAAGTAATTTCCAAACCACTGAATGTAGGCGCTGGTGTCCTCGTCAAATTGATGGTCCAGCCGGCCAAACATTCGCGTGTATTCGGTCAGAATATCCCTGCGGGGGTAAACACCGATAAATTCAAAGTCTCCTTCCTGTCCGGACGAATGCGCCGCGCCGAAGCTCCAACGGGTCTGCTCATTCACGCGGTACTCGGCCTGCGTATCGAACTTCCAGAACCGTCCCCAGTCCCTCGCTTTAAAGCTGTCAAACCCCATCAGAGTATTCAATGCGGGTACTCCGGAAGTATATTTTCCCGCTCCAGCCGCATCGGAGTCTTCCACATTCTCGTATCCCGCCGAAACCTTCCAACTCCATTGGCCTTGTGTATGGCCATAGCGAAGATGAGTAAAGGTATCCCCGAATTCATTGACCGTCGTGGAAACCAGGCCGCCCAAACATTGGTTGGGCTTTTTAGTGATGATGTTGATCGCGCCGGTAAAGGCATTGGCGCCCCAGGACGCCCCGACAGGACCGCGAACAATTTCGATTCGCTCAATATCTTCCATCAGTACCGGCAGATTTTCCCAGTGTGTTGTCCCGTAGATTGGGATCGTTACGGCACGTCCGTCAATCAGCACCAGCGTCCGATCCGAGTATATACCAAATAAACCTCGAACTCCCACAATATAACGCTGCCGGTCAAGACGTCTGACATCCACTCCGGGGCTGAACTGCAGAATTTCAGGGATAGTAGTCAGGCCGCTGTAGTGAATATCCTCGGCGGTAATCACTGTCACCGGCGCAGACAAATACTTCTGGCGGGTCGGCAGCCGGGAAGAAGAAACGACAACCTGCACCTCCATCAACTCCTCAATGGACATTTCAAAAAAATCTTTTTTATTGTTTGCGTCCTGCTGCTCCGCTAATAAACGAGCGTCACTACCAAACAATACCAACAGCATCAAAACAAATATAAATTTACCCATTAATATATCTCCACGAGAGCTCATAGCGATCCTTTCTATACAGTTTTTACACTATTAAGATTGTTAGCAATTAACGACAGCTTCAAGCTCTGCATTTCTAACAATCTTTTCTTGCTTCGGCAGCGTAAAGAAGAATGTGCTTCCTTCCCCCAGTTTTGACTCGACCCAAATCTTTCCACCATGTATCTCAACAATCTTTTTTACTACTGTAAGACCGACACCTGTGCTTTCAAACTCATCACGTGGTTTTAATGTCTGGAACATCTGGAAGATTTTCTCGAAGTATCTTTCTTCGATTCCAGGGCCATTATCAGCGATACTGAACTTCCAGCAGCCATCTTCCTCTATACAGGCAACTCGTATCTGTCCCTGTGGCTTATCCATAAATTTTATGGCATTGCTTAGTAAATTCTGGAAAACCTGAATAATTCGCGTCTTTTCACATTCGATCATAGGCAGTTCATCTTCAACTGTAATGATGATGTTTTCCGGCGGAGCAAGTGTATCGATAATACTCGGCATAAGCTCATTCAGATTCACCTGAG